>NZ_JBJGZD010000006.1:0-237161 GCF_054050335.1 Geodermatophilus sp. SYSU D00698 | reverse complement strand
CCCGCGCCCGCCCGCCCCCCCCCCCCCCCCCCCCCCCCCCCCCCCCCCCCCCCCCCCCCCCCCCCCCCCCCCCCCCCCCGCGCCGCCCCCCCCCCCCCCCCCCCCCCCCCCCCCCCCCCCCCCCCCCCCCCCCCCCCCCCCCCCCGGGCCAGGAGTCCCGCCGCGAGGGCCGCGAGCAGCGCCGCGGTGACCCAACCCAGCCCGCTGCCGGCCAGCGGCAGGCCCGTCCCCCCGGAGGCCCGGACGACGAGCAGGACGGCGGCCACGCCGAGGGCGGTGCCGAGCTGCGCGGCGGTGTTGACCGCTCCGGCCGCCGTCCCCTGCAGCTCCGGGCCGACGTCGGTCCCCAGCGACGTCGCGGCCACCGAGGACAGCCCGATGCCCAGCCCCGCGACGGCGACCGCGGCCGACACCACCCACGTGCTCAGGCCCGCGCCGAGCAGCGCCGTGTCACCGGCGGCGATGACTGCGAGCCCCGCCGCGGCGGTGACCCGCGCCGAGGTCCGCCGCAGCACCCGCGCGGCCAGGCCCGCCCCGGCGACGACGCACAGGCTGAACGGCACCAGCGCCAGTCCCGCGGCGGTCGCGCCGAGGCCGCCGGCGTCCTGCAGGTGCAGCGTCGCGACCGTGACCGACGAGCTGGTGGTCGCCGTGTTGGCCGCCGAGGCGAGCACGCCGCGGCGCAGGCGGGGGTGCCCCACGGCGGCGCGCGGCAGCAGCGGGTCCGGGGAGCGCCGCTCGACCGCGGGCAGGCACGCGGCGGCGGCGGGCCCGGCGAGCAGCAGCGCGACGCCGGCGGTCCGGTGCGCGCCGTCCTCGACCAGCGACGCGCCGGCCACGACCGCCGCCACCGCGGCCGTGAGCACCCCGGCGCCGGCCAGGTCGAGCGTCCCCCGCGTCCGCCGCGGGGTCGGCGGCGCCGCGCGGCGCACCGCCGCCAGGAGCAGCGCGGCCAGCGGCACCTGCACCCAGAACAGCACGCGCCAGCCGGCCAGGTCGGTGAGCACGCCGCCGAGCACGAGCCCGCTCGCGCCGGCGGCCGCGCCGGTCGCGCTCCAGGCGGCCAGCGCCCGCCGCCGCGCGCCGCCCTCCTCGGTCGCGGCGGTCAGCAGGCGCAGCGCGGTCGGCACGGAGAGGGCGGCCGCGGCCCCCAGGGCGCCGCGCGCCACCACCAGCACCCCGGCCGACGGCGCGACCGCGGCCAGCAGCGACGCCGCGCCGAAGCCGGCCAGCCCGGCCCCCAGGACCCGCCCGTGACCGAACCGGTCACCCAGGCGCGCGGCCGGCATGAGCAGCGCCCCGAACAGGACGGCGTAGACGGTCACCACCGGCGCGGCCGCCGACGGCGGTGCGCCGAGGTCGGCCAGCACCGTGGGCAGCGCCGCGACCACCAGCGTGGTGCCGAGGACGTCGACGAACTGCACCGCGCACAGGGTCGGGACCGCTGCCGGACCTGCCATGCCGGGACGGGTACCCGCTTCTTCATCGATGAAGCCCGAGGTGGCGCCGCGTCGTCCCGGAGGAAGCGGGACCGCCCGGTGCCGCGGACCCCACAGGAGCGCCGCGCGCCCCTAACCTGCGCCGCGTGAGCCGAGACCGTCCCGCGCACGGCGGCCCCCCGGGCCGGCCGATCCCCCCGCGGCTGGACCCGCGCGCCGGCCGACCGCCGCGCGACCGCGGCGCCGGTGCCGGCCGGGCCGGCGGCGTCCGCGGGACCCCGACGACGCGCCGGCGCTCCTCCCGGGGCGCCGTCGCAGCCCGCGTCGTCGCCGCCGTCGTGTCGGTGGTGGTGCTGGCCGGCAGCGGGTGGGGCTGGTACCTGGGCCGGCTGGCCGACGCGACGGTCAGCCGCACCGACGCGATCCCGGCCGACGGCAACGCCGAGTCCGGTGGCGTGCCCGAGGCGATGAACCTGCTGCTGGTCGGCAACGACAGCCGCGCCGACCTCACGCCCGAGCAGCTCGCCGAGCTCGACGCCGGGGTCGACTCCGGCACGAACACCGACACGATGATCCTGGTGCACGTCCCCGCCGACGGGTCGGGCGCCTCGTTCGTCTCCTTCCCGCGCGACTCCTGGGTGGAGATCCCCGGCCACGGGACGGGCAAGCTCAACGCCGCCTACGCCTACGGCGCCGCGGAGGTCGACGACGCCGCTCCCGAGAGCGAGAAGCAGGCCGCCGGCGCACAGCTGCTGATCCGGACGATCAACCAGCTGTCGGGGCTGCGGATCGACCACTACGCCGAGGTCGACCTCCTCGGCTTCTTCGAGCTCACCAGCGTCGTCGGCGGCGTCGAGGTCAACCTCTGCCACGCCGTCGACGACTCGCAGTACTCCGGCGCGGTGTTCCCCGCCGGGAAGCAGACGATCTCCGGCGCCGACGCGCTGCGGTTCGTCCGCCAGCGCCACGGCGTCCGCCCGGACGGCTCCCTCGCCCTCCCCCGCGGCGACCTGGACCGGATCGTCCGCCAGCAGGTCTTCATCGGCGGGGTGCTCCGCAAGATCCTCTCCCAGGACGTGCTGCTGGACCTCGGCAAGCAGCGGGAGCTGATCCGGGCGGCGTCGGAGTCGCTGACCATCGACGAGGACCTCGACCTGCTCGACCTCGCCCAGCAGCTGCAGTCGGTGACGGCCGGGGACATCGAGTTCCGGACGATCCCCGTCGCCGACCCGAACGCCAAGAACGAGGAGGGGTCCTCGATCGTGGAGCTGGCCGACGAGGACACGCTGCGGGCGTTCTTCGCGGGCCTGTCCGCCGAGCCCGAGGCGCCCGCGTCGGAGGCCCCGGCGCCACCGGCGACGGTCGACCCGTCGGAGGTCCCGGTCGCGGTCTACAACGGCTCCGGCGTCTCCGGGATCGCCGCGGAGGCCACGGCCGACCTGGAGGCCGCGGGCTTCCCGGTGGTCAGCACCGGCAACGCCGACAGCAACGACCACGAGCAGACGACGATCCGGCACGCCGCCGGCGACGAGGCGCTGGCCGCCACCCTCGCCGCGCAGGTCCCGGGAGCGGTTCCCGAGGTCGCCGACGACGCCACCTCCGGCACCGTCCAGCTGATCCTGGGCTCGGACTTCACCGGCATCGGCCAGGCGACCACCCCGCCCGCGGACACCGGCGATCCGGCCGCACCGACCGAGGAGCCGCGCACCGCCGCCGACACCGGCTGCATCAACTAGCCGGAGGACCCTCCTGCCCACACCGCCGGAGGCCCCCGTCCTCCCCATCCTCCGCGGGCCCGGGTGGTGGCCGGGACGGTGCCCCCGGACGCGTACCGTCGTCCGCACGGGCCGGGCCGAGTCAGCGGTCCGGCGGCACCCTCCCTCTCGACGCGTCGGCGGGCGAGGAGGCTGAGATGACTGCCCACCCCGAGGACGTCCGGCCGCTCCCCGGATCCATCACGGTCCGGGAGGAGGGCGGCAGCCGGGTGCTGTGCCTGCGCGGGGAGCTGGACACCGCGGTCGGCACGCGGTTCAAGCAGCGCCAGGGCCGGGCCCCGCTGCTGGTCGACGTCATCGACGCCGCCGGGGTGTCCTTCATCAGCTCGACCGCCCTCAGCGTCCTGGCCCGGTGCGTGGAGGCGTCCCACGCCGTGGGCCGGCGACCGGTGCTGCGCGCGGCGTCGCCCGTCGTGGAGCGCATCCTGCAGCTCAGCGGGCTGCAGGACGACTTCGACCGCCCGCCCGCCACGTCCGGCCGCGCCGAGACGCCGGGCTGACCGCCGGACGGCGGACCTCGGGCGGGGAGCCCCCGCAGAATGGCCGCGTGCCCGCCGACCGCGCCCGCCCGGTGACCCTGCGGGACGTGGCCGCCGAGGTCGGGGTCTCGGCCAAGACGGTGTCCAACGCCTTCTCCCGGCCCGACCAGCTCTCCACGGCGCTGCGCGAGCGCGTGCTGGCCGCCGCCCGCCGGCTCGGCTACCCGGGACCCAACCCGCTGGCCGCGGGCCTGCGCCGCGGCCGGGTGGGCGCCGTCGGCGTCGCCTACGACAACGGGCTGTCCTACGCCTTCGACGACCCGGTGGCGGTCGCGCTGCTGGCCGGGGTCACCGAGGCCGCCGAGCCCGCCGGGTCGGGCCTGCTGCTGGTCCCGGGCTCGACCGACCCCGCCCGGCGCCTGGCCGCCGTGACCGACGCCGTCGTCGACGGGCTGGTCGTCTCCTCGGTCGGCGACGAGGACCCGCTGCTGGCGGCGGCGATCGCCCGCGGGCTGCCGCTGGCCGTCGTCGACCAGCCCCGCCCCGACCGGCTGGCCGCCCTCGGGGCCCCGGCGACGCCGTGGGTGGGCGTCGACGACCGCGCCGCCGCGGCCGCCGTCGCCCAGCACCTGCTCGACCTCGGGCACCGCCGGCTCGCCGTCGTCTCGTTCGGCATGCACGGTGACCCGATCGCCCCCGGGCTGGTCGACCTCGCCACCCAGGAGGCGGCCACCTACGCCGTCACCCGCGACCGGCTGGCGGGCTACCGCGACGCGGCGGAGCGGGCCGGGCTGGACTGGGCCGCCGTCCCGGTGTTCCACGGCGGGGACAGCACGCCGGAGGTCGGGGAGGCCGGTGCCGACGCCGTCCTCACCACCGACCCGCGGCCGACGGCGCTGCTGTGCCTGAGCGACCGGCTGGCCGAGGGCGCCCTGCGCGCGGCGGACCGCCGGGGGCTGCGCGTGCCGGAGGACCTGTCCGTCGCCGGCTTCGACGACGCGACGACGGCGGCCGGTCTCGGCCTGACCACCGTGCGCCAGCCGACCCGGGAGAAGGGGCGGGCGGCCGGGCAGGCCCTGCTGGACCTGCTCGCCGGCCGGCCCGCCCCGCCGCCGCGCACCCTGCCCGCCGACCTGGTGGTGCGGACCTCGACCGGCCCGGTCGGCTAGCGGCCGCGCCAGACCGGCGTGCGGCGCTCGGCGAACGCTGTCGCGCCCTCGCGGGCGTCCTCGGAGGAGAACACCGGCTCGATCAGCTCCTGCTGCCTCGCCCAGCCCTCCTCGGCGGTCCAGTCGGCGGTGCCGCGGGCGATCTCCTTGGTGGCGGCGACCGCGAGCGGGCCGTTGGCGGCGATGACGCCGGCCAGCTCGACGGCGGCCTCCAGCGCCCCGCCCTCGGCGACCACCCGGTTGACCAGCCCGACCGCGGCCGCGCGCTCGGCGTCGATCGGCTGCCCGGTCAGCAGCATCTCCATCGCCACCGCCTGCGGGATGCGCCGCGGGAGGAACAGCGCGGCGCCGGCGGCGGCCACCAGCGAGCGGGTCACCTCGGGCACGCCGAAGCGCGCCGAGGCCCCGGCGACGACGAGGTCGCAGGCGAGCACCAGCTCGAACCCGCCGGCCAGCGCCCACCCCTCGACGGCCGCGACCAGCGGCTTGCGCGGCGGCGTCTGGGTGATCCCGCACAGCCCGCGGCCCTCGATCGCCGGCCGCTCGCCGCGCAGGAACGCCTTGAGGTCCATGCCGGCGGAGAACGTCCCGCCGGCGCCGGTGAGCACGCCGGCGCGCAGGTCGCCGTCGGCGTCCAGCTCGTCGACGGCCGCGGCGACGCCGCGGGCCACCGCGCCGTCGAGCGCGTTCCTCGCCTCGGGCCGGTTGATCGTGACGACCTGGACGGCGCCGCGGCGCTCCACGAGCACGGGTTCGGTCACGGTCCCTCCTCCTCCGCGGCGCACCGCGGCTCGTGCGCTCCCGTCACCGGGGGCGCGACCACTCCTCCAGGACGGCGGCGGCGTCGGCCGGGCCGGGGCTCACCGGCGCGGCGGGGCCGGCCGGGGTGCGCGAGAAGCGCGGCGCGGGGGCGGCCTGCCGCACGCCGTCGACCTCGACGAGCGTGCCGCGGGCGGCCAGGTGCGGGTGCGCGGCCGCCTCGTCCGTGGTGAGCACCGGGGTGACGCAGGCGTCGGTGCCGTCGAAGACGCGCTCCCAGTGCTCCCGCGGGTGCGCGGCGAACGCGGCGGTGAACAGCTCGCGGAGGCGGGGCCAGCCGCGCGGGTCGGTCTGCGCGGGCAGGTCGTCGCCGGCCAGCCCGAGCCCCTCCAGCAGCGCCGCGTAGAACTGCGGCTCCAGCGCGCCGACGGCGACGAACCGGCCGTCGGCGCAGGCGTAGACGTCGTAGTAGGGCGCGCCGCCGTCGAGGACGTTGGTGCCCGGCCGGTCCGACCACAGCCCCGTGCCGCGCATCGACCACAGCATCTGGGAGATCAGCGCGACGCCGTCGACCATCGCGGCGTCGACCACCTGGCCGCGGCCCGAACGGGACCGCTCGTGCAGCGCGGCGAGGATGCCGACCAGCACCAGCATGGAGCCGCCGCCGTAGTCGGCGACGAGGTTCAGCGGCGGCCGCGGCACCTGCCCGGGCCGGCCGAGCGCGGCGAGCGTGCCGGTCAGCCCGAGGTAGTTGACGTCGTGGCCCACCCGGTCGGCCCACGGCCCGTCCTGGCCCCAGCCGGTCATCCGCGCGTAGACCAGCCCGGGGTTGCGCTCGAGGCACACGTCGGGGCCGAGCCCCAGCCGCTCGGCGACGCCGGGCCGGAAGACGTCGAGGAACACGTCGGCGTGCCCCGCCAGGCCGAGCACCAGGTCGCGCCCCTCGGGCGCCTTGACGTCGACGCCGAGCGAGCGCCGGCCGCGCATGACGACGTCGGGGGCGGCGCCCCCGAGCGACAGGCCGCCGGAGGGCCGCTCCACCCGGACGACGTCGGCTCCGAGGTCGGCCAGCACCATCGCGGCGTGCGGGCCGGGCCCGATGCCGCCGAGCTCGACGACCCGCAGCCCGGTCAGCGGGCCGCTCCCCCCGCTCACGCCGCGGCCCGCAGGTGCCGGTCCAGGAAGCGCAGGATGCGCGCCCAGGCGTCCTCGGCCGAGGGGCCGTGGTAGCCGACGCCGAGCACCTTCTCCAGCGCCGTGAACGGCCCGAGGTCGTGCCGGTTGAGGAACGAGTGCCCGGCGTCCGGGTACTCCTTCACGTCGTGCTCGACGCCCAGGTCGGTGAGCACCCGGCCCAGCCGGCCGGCCGCGCCGCGCAGCACGAGGTCGCGGCCGCCGAAGCTGGCCACCACCGGGCAGGCCCCCACGAGCAGCTGCTCGGCGTCCTTCGGCAGGGGGCCGTAGTTGGGCGCGGCGACGTCGAAGCCGCGGGTGGCGCCGAACAGGGCGAACTTCCCGCCCATGCAGAACCCGAGGACCCCGATCCGGCCGGTGCAGTCGTCGCGGTCGGCGAGGAGGCGGCGGGCCGCCTCGAGGTCGCCGAAGGCCGGGCCCTCGCCCCGGCTCAGCGACCGGAACGTCGAGCGCAGGCAGCGCACCGCGCCGCCGGCGGTGAACAGGTCGGGGGCGACGGCGAGGTAGCCGGCGGCGGCCAGCCGGTCGGCGTGCCGGCGGACGTCGTCGGTGAGGCCGAAGACCTCGTGCACGACCACGACGCCGGGCCAGGGCCCCTCCCCCACCGGCGGCACGGCGAGGTGGGCGGACAGCTCCGGGGCGCTCGCGGCACCGGGGATCACGGTGGTGGGCAGGGCGGCCTCCCGGGGTCGCAGCGGCAGCGCGGGCGCCGCCGACGCTAGCCCGCGGGTGTGTCGGCCGTCTCACCGGCCCGATCACGGCGCACCGGGGTCGCGGTCACCTCGCGCGGGCCGCCGATCCCGTGGCCCGCGGCGCAGCGCAGCCCGAGCGCCACCGGCGCGCCGCAGTCCCGGTGGGTCAGCGCCAGCGGCGGGACGCCGTCCGCCGCGAGCCACCGGTCGCCCCACTGCATCAGCGCCACCAGCGCCGGGTAGAGGTCGCGGCCGCGCTCGGTGAGCCGGTACTCGTGCCGCTGCCGCGCGCCCTCCTCCTGGTACGGGACGCGGGTGAGCAGGTCCTGGGCGACCAGCGAGTTGAGCCGGTCGGTGAGCACCGCCTTCGGCGCCCCCAGCGCGCGCTGCAAGTCGGCGAACCGGCGCACGCCGAGGAACGCCTCGCGCAGCACGAGCAGGCTCCACTTCTCCCCCACCACGGCGAGGGTGCCGGCGACCGAGCAGCGCGCCCGGTCGTACCCGTCGGGAGGTGTGTCGGCCGTCACGGGTGCAGCGTAGGTCACGCTGGGTTCGCTTGACGAACCGTGCGCTAGGGAGGATGGTTGGAGATGCAGACCCAGCAGGTCGAGACGGCGGTCACAGGATCGGCGTCGCACCTGTACGGGCCCGCCGGTGACGACCGGAGGTGGCCGCCGCCGTGGATCGACCGGTGGCACCCGCCCCGAGGAGGAACCGAGATGACCCGCCTGCGCACCGCCCTGGCCTCCGCCCGCAGCACCCGCGCCCGCCGTCGCGACGAGCGCGAGCTGCAGCGCGCCCTCGCCGCCGCCCCGACCCTCGAGTCGGCGCACGAGATCACCGCCGCGGCCGCCCGCTTCTGACCGCGGCACCCGCGCCGCCCGCCGGCGCACCTTGACGACAGCCCCGTGGCCCCCGGCCGCGGGGCTGCTCCGTCCCCGGGGGGCGACGGTGCCGGGGTGTGGTCTGCGCGACATCCGCGCCGCTAGGGTGGCACTGAGTGCCACCGGGGGTCGGTCCCGGGGACCGACCGGACGGAGACGAGATGGCCAACCCCTGGTTCGAGACCGTGGCCGAGGCCCAGCGGCGGGCGGAGCGGCGGCTGCCCAAGGGCGTGTACGGGGCGCTGGTGGCCGGGTCGGAGAAGGGCCTGACCGCCGACGACAACCTGCGCGCGTTCGACGAGCTGGGCTTCGCCCCGCACACCGCCGGCCTGTCCAACGAGCGGGACCTCGCCACCACGGTCATGGGCCAGGACGTGTCGATGCCGGTCCTGATCAGCCCGACCGGCGTGCAGGCGGTGCACCCCGACGGCGAGGTCGCCGTCGCCCGCGCCGCCGCCGCCCGGAACGTGGCGATGGGCCTGTCCTCGATGGCCAGCAAGCCGATGGAGGAGGTCATCGCCGCCAACCCGAAGACCTTCTTCCAGCTGTACTGGGTCGGCGACCGCGACACCATGGCCGCCAAGGTCGAGCGCGCCCGCCGCGCCGGCGCCGCCGGGCTGATCGCCACCCTGGACTGGTCGTTCTCCTACGGCCGCGACTGGGGCTCCCCGTTCATCCCGGAGAGGATCGACCTCGAGGCGGTGCGCCGCTACGCCCCGCAGGTGGCGCTCAGGCCGCGCTGGCTGTGGGCCTTCGCCAAGACGCGCAGGCTGCCCGACCTGTCCGTGCCCAACATGGTCGGCGACCCCGCCGAGCCGGCGCCGACGTTCTTCGGCGCCTACGGCGCCTGGATGCAGTCCCCCATGCCGACCTGGGACGACGTCGCCTGGCTGCGCGAGCTGTGGGGCAGCGACCGGCCGTTCATGCTCAAGGGCGTCATGCGCGTCGACGACGCCAGGCGCGCCGTGGACGCCGGCGTCACCGCGATCTCCGTCTCCAACCACGGCGGCAACAACCTCGACGGCACCCCCGCCTCGATCCGCGCCCTGCCCGCGATCGCCGAGGCCGTCGGCGACCAGGTCGAGGTGCTGCTCGACGGCGGCATCCGCCGCGGCTCCGACGTCGCCAAGTCCCTGGCCCTGGGCGCCAAGGCGGTCATGATCGGCCGCGCCTACCTGTGGGGCCTGGCCGCCAACGGGCAGGCCGGGGTGGAGAACGTCCTGGACCTGCTGCGTGACGGCCTGGGCTCCGCGCTGACCGGCCTGGCCCGGAGGTCGGCCGCCGACCTGTCCCGCGACGACCTCGTCGTCCCGCCCGGCTTCGAGCGGCGGCTGGGCGTCGAGGGCCCCGACGCCCCGGTCGAGGCCGTGCCCACCCGCCCCCGCCGCGCCCGCAGCGCCTGAACCCGCCGGCCGGGGTCCCGTCGAGGGACCCCGGCCGAGGCCGGTCAGGCGCCGGCGACGAGGTCGCGGCGGCGGTCCAGCGGCGCTGCACCGCCGTCAGCAGCAGCCGCAGCGGCGCGGGCGCACCGGCGAACAGCCGCGCCCGCTCCTCCGGCGTCCGGCAGGCGTCGACGGCCCACGGCAGGACGGAGACCAGGTCCCGCAGGCCGGTGCCCTCGCGGAAGCGGGTCTCCACCCGCGCGAAGTCCCCGGCGGAGACGTACCGCCGCACCACCGGGAAGACCTGGCGCTCCTCCTCCTCGATGTGCTCGTCGAGCTCGTCGGCGAGCTCGGTGAGGACGGCGGCCAGCGGCCCGGCCTGCGCGCGACCGTCCTGGGCGAACCGGGCGAGCGCCGCCCGGGCCCGGTCGAGCACGCCCTGCAGCGCGGTGTGGTCGTCGGACAGCGGGCCCAGGTCGACCGCGTCCCCGGCCGAGGCGACGATCACCGGCCACAGGACGTCGTCCTCCCGGGAGTGGTGCACGTGCACCTCGTGCAGCACCGTCGCGGCGTGGCGGACGACGGCGCGCTGCCGCCCGGGCGGGCAGGGCCCGCCGGCGGCGATGCCGGTGGCCGCGTCGGCCAGGAGCCGGCAGCCCGACCGCAGCGCGCGGTGCACGAGGGAGAAGCCGAACAGCTCGGGCTCGGGGTCGCCGGGCCGGCGCGGGGTGACGGGGAAGGGCAGGGCGGGGGCGGTCGAGGTCATGCCGGGACGATCGCGGCGCCCGGTCGGCAGCGGCTTGCGAGCCGCTGGTCGGCGACCCCCGGGGCAGGACGACACGCGACGTGACCCGGCCGTGACCGCTTCCGGTGGAACTCCTCACGACTCCTCGGCGATCGGGCTCGGTCGCCATATGCTCGCGCCGCTATGGGGAGCGGGGGTGCCGGAACCGTCGGGTTCCGGGTGCTGGGCGACGTGGGTGCCGTGCGCGACGGCGAGCCCCTCGACCTCGGCGGCCGCCGCCAGCGCTCGGTGGTCGCCCGGCTGCTGGTCGCGGGCGGGCACGTGGTCCCCGCCGAGGTGCTGGTCGCCGACCTGTGGCACAGCGCATCCCCCGCCGACGCGCTGGGGACGCTGCAGGCGCACGTCAGCCACCTGCGACGGGTGCTGGAGCCCGGCCGCGCCCCGCGCACTCCCGCGCGGCTGCTGGTCACCGTGCCGCCGGGCTACGCGCTGCGCCCGGCCGACGACGCCGTGGACGTGCTCGAGGCGGTGCGGCTGCTCGACGAGGGCGACCGGCTGGCCGCCACCGACCCCGCCGGGGCGCGCACGCGGTACGGCGCCGCCATCGACCTGTGGCGCGGACCCGCCTACGCCGAGTACCGCGACGAGCCCTGGGCCGCCCCCGAGGCCGCGCGCCTGGACGAGCTGCGGCTGACCGCCGTCGAGCGGCGCGCCGCGGTCGCCCTGGACGCGCCCGGCGGCCGGGACCCGCTCCCGCAGCTGCGCGCGCACGTCGCCGAGCACCCGCTGCGCGAGGAGGGCTGGCGGTTGCTGGCCCTGGGCCTCTACCGCGCCGGGCGGCAGGGCGAGGCGCTGGCCGCGCTCCGCGAGGTGCGCGCCCGGCTGGCCGACGAGCTCGGCGTCGACCCCGGCCCGGAGCTGAAGGCGCTGGAGGAGGCCGTCCTCGCCCAGTCCCCCTCGCTCCTGCCGGCCCGCCCGCCGGCACCGCCCGTCGGCCGCCCGGCGCCCTCCCCCGGGCCCGCCCCGGCTCCGGCCGGCCCCGCGCCCGACGCGCCCCGGCCGGTCGGCCGCGACGCCGAGCTGGCCGCGCTGTCCGCCGCGGCCGAGCGGGCGGCCGGCGGCCAGGTGGAGGTCGCCCTGCTCGCCGGCGAGGCCGGCAGCGGCAAGACCACGGTGCTCGACCACCTGCGCGCCGAGTACGCCCGCCGCGGCTGGGCGACGCTCGCCGTCGCCTGCCCCGAGACCGACGGCGCCCCGCCCGGC
The DNA here is from genome assembly GCF_054050335.1 of Geodermatophilus sp. SYSU D00698. Taxonomy (NCBI): domain Bacteria; kingdom Bacillati; phylum Actinomycetota; class Actinomycetes; order Geodermatophilales; family Geodermatophilaceae; genus Geodermatophilus; species Geodermatophilus sp. SYSU D00698. The sequence continues at coordinate 225,380 of NZ_JBJGZD010000006.1, read as the reverse complement.
TGGCCCTGGTCCGCGGCGCTGCGCGCGCTCGCCGGCCGCACCCCACCGGCCGACCAAGCGCCCCTCGCCGCGCTGCTCACCGACGACGCCCCGGCCGCGACCGGCGGCGACCCGACCGGCAACCGGTTCCGGCTGCACCGCGCCGTCGCCGGCTGGCTGGCCGCCGTCGCCGCGCGGACGCCGCTGCTGGTGACCGTCGACGACCTGCACCGCGCCGACCGCGAGACCACCGCGCTGCTGCTCGACCTGCTGCCCGCCCTGGCCGGGTCGCGGGTGCTCGTCGTCGCCGGGCACCGCCCGGAGGAGAGCGCCGGGCTGGCCGACGTGCTCGCCGCGCTCGCCCGCCGCTCCCCGGTCGGCCTGGCGTTGCGCGGCCTGGACGCCACCGCCGTCGACGAGCTGGTCGAGGACTGGGCGCTCACCCCCGTCGACCGCCGCACCCGCGCCGCGATCACCGTCCGCGCCGACGGGAACCCGTTCTACGTCCGGGAGCTGCTCCGGCTGGTCGACTCCGGCGCCGACGTCGACGCCGTCCCCGGCACGGTCCGCGACGTCGTCCGCCACCGGCTGGCCGGCCTGCCCGCGCGCACCGGCACCCTGCTGCGGCTGGCCGCCGTCCTGGGCCGCGAGGTCGACGCCGAGGTGCTGCTCGCCGCCGCCGTCCCGGCCGGCGGCGGCACCGACGAGGACGAGGAGGCCCTGGTCGAGGCGCTGGAGACGGCGCTGGTCAGCGGCCTGCTGGTCGAGCCGGGTCCGGGGCGGCTGCGGTTCGTGCACGCGCTGGTGCGCGACACCCTCTACGAGGACCTGTCCTCGCTGCGCCGCACGCGGCTGCACGGCCGGGTGACCGCCGTCCTCGAGCGGCTGCGCCCGGACGACGTCACCGCGCTCGCCCACCACGCCGCCGCGGCGGGACCCGGCTCCGCCGCCGTGGCCGCGCGCTGGGCGCAGTCGGCCGCCGAGCTCGCCGAGCGGCGGTTCGCGTACGCCGACGCCGCGGTCATGTGGGGCCGGGCGGCCGAGGCGGCGACGACGGCGCAGCCGGGCGACGCGGTCGGTCTGGCGCGGCTGCTCGCCGCGCAGGCGCACGCCACGGCGCTGGCCGGCGCCGTCGGCGACGCCCGCGCGCTGCGCACCCGCGCGCTGGCGGTCCTGCCCGACGACGCCCCGGCGGAGCTGACCGCGGCGGTGCTCCTGTCCTCGGACGTCCCGACCTTCTGGAACTCCTGGGTGGACCCGGTGGACGACCGGTTCGTGGCCCGCACCCGGCGCGTGGTCGCCGCCCTGCCGCCCGGCGACCCGCAGCGCGCCCGGCTGCTGGCGATGCTGGCCGTCGAGCTCGAGGAGCGGAACGACCCGCAGGCGGTCGAGGCCTCCGCCCGGGCGCTCGCCGAGGCCCGCCTCGCCGGGGACCCGCTCGCGCTGGCCCACGCGCTGACGGTCCGGCAGTTCCACGCCACGCGCGGGCCGGACCGCAGCGAGGCCACGGCCCTGGGCACCGAGCTGCTCACCCTCGCCCAGCAGGAGGGCTTCGGCCTCTTCGAGGCGGTGGCGCGGCTGGTGCTGCTCCAGTCGACCTGCACCGTGCTCGACCTCGAGGCCGCCGACCGGCACGCCGCGGAGGCCGAGCGCCTGTCCGCGGCCTACGGGCTGCCGCTGCTGCACGGCATCGCCCGCTGCTACGCCGGCCTGCGCGCCGCCGTCGCGGGGCGGGTCGCCGAGGCCCAGGCGGCGTACGACGTGGCCGAGCAGGCCCTGCTCGACGCCGGCTACTACCCCGCGGTGGCGCGGGCGCTCCGGCTGACCACCCAGCTCTCCCTGCGGCTCGCCGACCCCGGCGCCCGGCCGGTGGACCCCGAGGAGATGGCCGCCCTGGCGCCGATCTCCCCCGAGCTGGCGACCGAGACCCGCGCCCTGGCCCTGGTGCTGGCCGGGCGGGCGGAGGAGGCGCGGTCCGTGGGCCCGCCGCGGCTCCAGGCGGTCCGGGACCTGTTCACGCCGTTCCTCCAGTACTGCCGGGGCCTCGTGGGGCTGGCCCTCGGGGACCGCGGGCGGATGGCGGAGGCCGAGGCGGAGCTGCTCCCCTACCGCGACACGGTGTGCGGGACGCACACCGCGCAGCTGGCCTTCGGCCCGACGGCGACGCTGCTCGCCCGGCTGGCCGCCGCGCGCGGCGACCGGGAGGCGGCCGAGGCGCACCGCGCGGTCGCGATCGCCGTCGCCGAGCGGACCGGCCACCCCGGGTGGATCGCGGAGGCCCGCGCGGCGCTGGACTAGCGGCCGGCGACCACGTCGCGGCGGCGGCGCCAGCCCGGCTCGGCCGCACGCAGCAGCAGCCGCAGCAGCAGCGACGTCGCGCCGAGCAGCCCGGCCCGCTCGTCCGGGGTGCGGCAGGCGTCGGCGACCCACGGCAGCGCGAACGCCGCGGACCGGGGCCCCGAGCCGCGCGCGCAGACGCCCTCGTAGCGGGCCAGGTCGCGCACCGACACGCACCGGCGGATCACCGGGAACACCTCCCGCTCCTCCTCCTCGACGTGCTCGTCCAGCGCGTCCGCCAGCTCCGCGAGGACGGCGGCCAGCGGCGCCGCGGCGCCGGGACCGGCGGCGGCGGCGGCGGCGAAGGCGGTCAGCGCCGCGTCGGCCCGGCCGAGCACCGCCCACAGGACGGCGTGGTCCTCGACCAGCGGCTCGAGGTCGGCGGCGTGCGTCCCGGCGGAGGCGGCCACCACCGGCCACAGGACGGCGTCCTCCCGGGCGGTGTGCGCGCGCACCTCCCGCAGCACGCACCGGCCGAAGGCGACCACCGCCCGCCGCCGCTCCACCGGCCACACGGCACCGGCGGCGGCCTCCGCGGCGACGCCGGCCAGCAGCCGGCAGCCGCCGCACAGCGCGCGGTGCGCCAGCGCCAGGCGGGTCACGTCGGCCTCCGGGTCGCCGGGCCGGCGGGGCGTGACGGGGAACGGCAGCGGTGCGGTCGCGGTCACGGTGCCACGGTCGCCCGGCCCGGTTGCCGGTGACTTGCGTCCGACTACCGCCGCGGCGGAAGCCCCCGGGACCGCCCGGTGTTGCAGCGGGCAACGAACCTCGTCGTCCCAGGAGCTGTCCCATGCGCATCCCGCTGTCCGTGCTCGACCTCGCCCCCGTCGCCCCCGGGGAGACCTACGGCAGCAGCATCGCCGCGAGCGTCGCACTGGCGCAGCGGGCGGAGGAGGCCGGCTACCGCCGGGTCTGGTACGCCGAGCACCACAACATGCCGACGATCGCGTCGTCGGCCACCAGCGTGCTGATCGCCCACGTCGGCGCGCACACCTCCACCATCCGGCTCGGCGCCGGCGGCGTCATGCTGCCCAACCACTCGCCGCTCACGATCGCCGAGCAGTTCGGCACGCTCGAGGCGATGTACCCCGGGCGCATCGACCTCGGCCTGGGCCGCGCGCCCGGCTCGGACCAGAACACGACCTACGCCCTGCGCCGCGACCCCGCCTCCGCCGAGCGCTTCCCCCAGGACGTGCTCGAGCTGCAGGGCTACCTGACCGGCGAGTCGCGGGTGCCCGGCGTGCAGGCCGTCCCCGGCCGCGGGTCGGACGTGCCGCTGTACGTCCTGGGCTCGTCGATGTTCGGCGCCGGCCTGGCCGCCGCGCTCGGGCTGCCCTACGCCTTCGCCTCGCACTTCGCGCCGCAGCTGCTGGAGCCCGCGGTGGCCGCCTACCGGCGCGACTTCCGCCCGTCCGCGCAGCTCGACGCCCCGTACGTCATCGCCGGCGTCAACGCGATCGCCGCCGACACCACCGAGGCGGCCCGGGAGATGCTGCGGGCCACCCGCCGCCGGCTCGCCGTCGGGCTGTTCGGCCAGGGCCGCGAGCTCGACGACGACGCCGCGGAGCTGCTGCTGTCCTCGGGCGCGGGCCGGCACGTGGACTCGATGCTCACCCACACCGCCGCCGGCACCCCGGCCGAGGTCCGCGAGCGGCTCACGGAGTTCGCGCGGCTGGCCGACGCCGACGAGCTGATCGTCGCCCACCAGGCGCCCGGCACCGAGGCCCGGCTGCGCTCGGTCACGCTGACCGCCGAGGCCATGGAGTCCGTCGCCGCGTAGGACGGGGTGGCGGGGACGGCCGTTCCCGCCACCCCGGGCGCCCGGGGCGTCGGGGTGAGCCGGGGACGGCGCTCGGCGAGGATGACCCGGTGCACGCCGAGACCGTCCTCCTGCTCGTCCTGGCCGCGATCGCGGTGATCGTGGCGGCCCGCTGGCTGGCCGGCCGCACCGGCGTCCCGGCGGCCGCGCTGCTCACCGTGACCGGACTGGTCTACGCGCTGCTGCCCGGTCCGAACCTCACGCTCGACCCCGAGATCGTCCTCACCGTCCTGCTCCCGCCGCTGCTCTACAGCGCCGCGCTGGACTCCTCGCTGATCGCCATCCGCGCCAACATGCGGACCGTCGTCGGCCTGTCGGTGCTGCTCGTCCTGGTCACCGCCCTGGTCATCGGCGCCGGGTTCGCGCTGTGGGTCCCCGGGGCGACGCTCGCCGCCGGCATCGCCCTGGGCGCCGCCGTCGCCCCGCCGGACCCGGTGGCCGCGCTCGCCGTCGGCCGCCGGGTCGGGCTGCCCCCGCGGCTGGTCACGCTCATCCAGGGCGAGGGGCTGCTCAACGACGCGACCGCGCTGACCCTGCTCAGCGTCGCCGTCGCGGCCGCGGTGGGCGACGGCTTCTCCACCTGGTCGGCGCTGGGCCAGTTCGCGCTCGCCGCCGCCGGGGGCGTCGCCGCCGGGCTGGTCGTCGCCCACGGCGTCCGGCCGCTGCGCCGGCTGCGCCGCGACCCGCTGGCGTCCAACGCGATCTCCCTGGCGACGCCGTTCGTCGCCTACCTGCTGGCCGAGTCGGTGCACGTGTCCGGCGTGCTGGCCGTCGTCGTCGCCGGGCTGGTGATCGCGCACAACGCGCCGTACTGGCAGTCGGGGGCCACGCGGCTGCAGACCGACGCGGTGTGGAGGCTGGTCGACTTCCTGCTCGAGGGCGTCGTCTTCCTGCTCATCGGCCAGCAGCTGCCCGCCGTCATCCGCGGCCTGGGCCAGTACGCGCCCTCGACCGTCGTCGTCGCCTCGCTGATCACCGTGGGCGCGGTGCTGCTGGTCCGGCCGCTGTGGCTGTGGCTCACCGAGCACGCGCCGCAGGCGCTGCACATGCGGCTCAGCGGCGCGCCCGCCGCCGACGAGGACGACGACCCCACGACCCCGCCGCGGCAGCTGTCCGGCCGGGAGATCGCCGTGCTGAGCTGGGCCGGCACCCGCGGCGTCATCAGCCTCGCCGCCGTCTTCACCATCCCGCTGACCACCGACGCCGGCGACCCGTTCCCCGACCGCGACCTGCTGCTGTTCTGCGCCTTCCTCGCCGTGCTGGTCACGCTCGTCGGCCAGGGCGCGACCTTCGCGCCCCTGGTGCGCCGGCTGCGCCTGCGCGCCGACGCCGCCGACGCCGCCCGGCTGCGCAACCAGGCGCGGGTCGCCGCGGTCGACGCGGGGCTCGCCCGGCTCGACGAGCTGCAGGCCGAGCAGCACGACCACCTCGACGACGCCGCGATCGAGTCGATCCGCGCCGCGCTGCGCACCCGGCGGACCCGGTACGAGCGGCGGCTGGAGGTCCTCGTGGACGCCGAGGGCGAGGTGCCGATGTCGCCGGAGTACGAGGCGGCGCTGCGGGTGCGCCGGGCGGTCATCGACGCCGAGCGCGAGGAGCTGCTGCGCTGGCGGGACCTCGGCCGGCTGCCCGACGAGGGGCTGCGCACGCTGGAGCGGGAGCTGGACCACCAGGAGCACCTGCTCCCGGCCCGCCCCGCCTGAGCGCTCCCGCTAGGGGCGCCCGGCGCGGGGCACGTCGACCCGGGCGGCCTCCACCCGGCCGGCGCGCGGGCCGCCCTCGGTCCAGGTGGGCGCGGTGCAGACGAACAGCGTCCGCCCGTCGTCGCCGCCGAGCGTGCAGGCGTAGGACAGCGAGCCCGACCCGACGGGCACCCGGCCGGTCACCTCGCCGCCCTCCCGCACGCGCAGCACCTCCGCGGTGCGGGCGGTGGCGAACCAGACGTGCCCCTCGGCGTCGAGGCAGATGCCGTCGGGCGCCAGGCCCGGCGTCTCCGCGAACACCCGGCGGCCGGACAGCGAGCCGTCGTCCGCGACGTCGAAGGCGGTGAGCCGGGCGCCGTACGTCTCGGCGACCACCAGCGTCCGGCCGTCGCCGGTGAGCGCCATGCCGTTGGGGAAGCGCAGGTCCTCGGCGACGACGGACGCGGCGCCGTCGGGGTCCACCCGCACCAGCCCGGTCGGCTCCACCGGCGCGCCCCCGACCAGGTCGAACCCGAAGCTGCTGACGTAGGCCCGTCCGGCGGCGTCGACGACCAGGTCGTTGGCGCGGGAGCGGGTCAGGCCGGTGAGGTCGGCGCGCACGACCGGGCGCCCGCCGGCGACCTCCAGCAGCGCCCGCCGGGTCATCGCGACGACGAGCAGCGTCCCCTCCGGCGTCCAGCCCAGCCCCGACGGCGCGTCGTCCAGGTCGAGGACCGTCGTCAGGACGCCGTCCGGGGTGAGCGTGCGCACCCGCCGGTCGTGGAAGTCGGAGAACCACAGCCGGCCGTCGTGCCAGCGCGGGCCCTCGGGGAAGCCGAGGTCGCCGGCCAGCGTCGTCGTCGCGTCCACGGCGGGCAGCGTAGGAGTGCGGCGCCCCGGCCGTGGCGGCTCAGGGGCGGTACCGGGTCTGGCCGTGCGGCCCGCCGAACAGCAGCACCTTGTCCGGCGGGACGCGGTAGACCCGCGCGCCGCCCCCGGTGGCCCCGCCGGAGGAGCTCAGCTCGACGAACTCGTCCCCGCGCACCGCGAAGTGCCAGTCCTCGCCGTACTTCGCGTACCAGGCGTCGGCCAGCACCTGCAGCTCCCCGGGGTCGGTGACGCGCACCGCGACGCCCTCGACGACGACGTCGCGCCCGCTGTCCCAGCCGTGCGCGCCGGTGCTGCCGGTGGTCACCGCCACGTGCGGGTTGCCGTCGAGGTTGCGCGCCTTCTGCTCGTCGGCGCCGGTGCAGAAGGCGAACGCGCCGTCGTGCCAGACGCCGACGAGCGGGACGGCGTGCGGCCGGCCGTCCGCGCGGACGGTGGTGATCCAGTAGAGCTGGGCGTCGGTGAGCAGCCGCTCGACGTCGGCCCAGGGCGGTGCGGTCGCCGTGGCGTCGCCGTACCGGGGGTCGATCTGTCCGGTCGTCATGCCCTGTGAGACCGCCGCGGGGCCGGCGGCTCATCGCCGCCGGATCGGTCCCTGGCGCCGGTGCAGGCGAAGAGGAACGCGGGCGGCACGTTCCACGGCGTCACCCGCGTGCGGACGTCGGCGAACCGGCGGCGCAGCTCGCCGAGCACCAGCGGCGAGTACTGGATCACGACCGCGGTGCCGCCCGGGCGCAGCGCACGGGGCAACTGGTCGAGCAGCCGGCGGCGCAGGCCCGCCTCGAGCGAGGTGAACGGCAGCATGGAGACGACGACGTCGGCGCGCTCGCCGTCGAGGAGGCCGTCGAGGTCCTCCGCGGAGCCGCACACGACCTGCAGCCGGGGGTCGTCGAGGCGCTCGGAGAGCCTGCGGGCCAGCTGCGGGTCGATCTCCAGCGCGACCAGCCGGGCGCCCGCGCCGAGCCGGGCGAGGATCTCCCGGGTGGCCACCCCCGTGCCGGCCCCGAGCTCGACGACCAGGCCGGCGGCCGGGACGTCGGCGAGGTCGAGCATGGCGCGCACCGCCGTCCGGGACGTCGGGAGCACCGCCCCCACCCGGCGCGGGTTGGTGACGAAGGCACGCAGCAGCCGCACGCCGTCGCCGAGGGTCTGCGGCACGGCTCCCCCCTCCGCCGCCCCGGGCGGCGCGGCTGCCCGGACCCTGTCACGGATCGCGGCGCCGGACGACCGCTCAGCCGGCCCGGCGGGCGTCGAGCCAGGCGACGACGTCGTCGAGGACCTGCTCCTTCTCCGGCTCGTTGTGCGGCTCGTGGAACAGCCCGTCGTAGACGCGGTGGGTGAGGTCGGGCGAGCCCGCGTGCTCGCGGACCACCTCGCCGGCCGCCGGCGCCACCAGCCGGTCGGCGCTGCCGTGGACCACCAGCAGCGGGAGCCGGAGCCCGCGCAGCCGGCCGGGCATCGCCGCGGCGGTCCGCATGAGCTCGGCGCCGGTGCGGGCGACCATCCTGCCGTTGTGGTTGAGCGGGTCGGCCCGGTAGGCGGCCACCACCTCGGGGTCGCGGCTGACCGCCTCGACGTCGAGGGTGAGCACGCCCAGACCCGGGGCCAGCCGGGCCAGCAGCGGCGCCACCGCCCGCTGCACCGGGGTGGCGGCGCTGGTGTCGAGCGCGGGCGCCGAGATCACGGCGCCGACGACGCGCGCGTCCGGGTCGCCGGTCAGGTACTGCAGCGCGATGAGCCCGCCGAGGCTGTGGCCGTAGACGAACACCGGGACGCCGGGGTGCCGGTCGGCGGCGGCGCGGACGGTCTGCGCCACGCCCTCGACGGTGCCCGCCATGCTCACGACGTCGCCGCGCCGGCCGGGCGACCGGCCGTGGCCCGGGTGGTCGGGCGCGTAGGAGGCGTAGCCGGCGCGGCCGAGCCGCTCGGCCACGTGCGCGTACCGGCCGCCGGGGGGGGGGGGGGCGGGGCCGCCCCCCCCCCCCCGCCCCCCCCCCCCCCGCCCCCCCCCCCCCCCCCCCCCCCCCCCCCCCCCCCCCCCCCCCCCCCCCCCCCCCCCCCCCACGACACCGACCGGGTCGGGGACGCTCCAGCCCTGCCAGAACTGCCCCGAGGGCAGCGTGCCCTCCCCGTGCCGCACCGCTGTCGTCACGCGTCCTCCCGGTCCGTCGACGTCCGTCCTCAGCACCGTCGCGCACCGTAGCCCCCGCGGCCGCGAGGGGGTCGACCGCTAGCGTCCGCCCGGTGACCGCCCGCTCCCGCCGCCTGCCGCGCCTCGCCGCGCTCGGCCTCGCCGCCGCCCTCGCCCGCCGCGCCCGCACGGTCGCCGCCGTGCCTCCCGAGCTGCGCCGCCCGGACCTGTGGCTGCCGCTGTCGATCGGGTCCCGGCTCGAGCTGCGGATCGGCCGCCGGCTGTTCGGGTCCCGGGTCACCGAGCCGGTGGCAGGGGTGACCGTCACGCGGCACGACGTCCCCGGCGGGCAGGACGGGTTCGTGTACGAGCCGGCGCGCCGCACCGGCGGCGCGCTGCTGTGGGTGCACGGCGGCGGCACGGTCATCGGGCAGCCCGAGGGCGACCACGACCTGTGCAGCCGGATGGCCCGCGACCTCGGCGTCGTCGTGGTCGGCGCCCGCTACCGGCTGGCGCCCGAGCACCCGTTCCCCGCGGCGCTCGACGACCTGCTGGCCGCGCTGTGCGACCTGCACCGGCGGGCCGGGGAGCTCGGCGTGGACCCGGCGCGCGTCGCCGTCGGCGGGGCCAGCGCGGGCGGCGGGCTGGCCGCCGCGCTGGCGCAGCGGGCGCACGACGAGGGCGTGCCGGTCGCCTTCCAGCTGCTGGTCTACCCCATGCTCGACGACCGCACCGTGCTGCGCCGGAGCACCGCCGGCCGCGGGAGGCTGGTCTGGACGCCGCGGTCCAACCGGTGGGCCTGGACCGCCTACCTGGGACACGCGCCGCGCGCCGACGAGCCGCGTCCCTACGCCGCGCCGGCCCGCCGGCTGGACCTCTCCGGCCTGCCGCCGGCGTGGATCGGCGTGGGGGCCCTCGACCTGTTCCACGACGAGGACGTCGCCTACGCCCGGCGCCTGGAGGCGGCCGGCGTGCCGGTGCGGCTGCACGTCGAGCCGGGGATGTACCACGCGGCGGAGCTGGAGCTGCAGACGACGGTCGCGACGATGCGGGACTTCCAGCAGGCCGCGTTCGACGCCCTCGGCGCCGCGGTCGGCGCCGCGTGACGCAGCAGGACACGGCACCGCGCTTCGCGGCACCCGCGGGGACGGTCACCGCCCGGCGGTCCGACGGCGTCGTGCGGGCCACCGGCATCCGGTACGCCCGGGCGGAGCGGTTCCGCCCGCCGGTGCCCGAGCCCCCCGCGGCCGGCGTCGTCGACGCGACGGCGTGGTCACCGGCGTGCCCGCAGCCGCCGGCGCCGGAGCTCGAGCTCATGGTCACCGACCCCATGGGTGAGCTCGTCGCCGACGAGGACTGCCTGCGGCTGTCGGTGACCGTGCCGGAGGACTCCTCCCCCGGCGACCGGCTGCCGGTGATGGTGTGGGTGCACGGCGGCTCCTACGTCAGCGGCGCCGGCGACGCCCCCGCCTACGACCCGGCCGCGCTGGTGCGCGAGCAGCGGGTGGTCGTCGTCGGCGTCACCTACCGGCTCGGGCTGCTCGGCTTCCTCGGCGACGGGGACGGCCGGCCGGCCAACCTCGGCCTGCTCGACCTCGTCGAGGCGCTGCGCTGGGTGCGCGGGAACGTCGCGGCCTTCGGCGGCGACCCGGACGCGGTGACGCTGTTCGGCGAGTCCGCCGGCGGCGACGCCGTCGCCCACCTGCTGGCGGCCGACGGCGCCCGCGGCCTGTTCCGCCGCGCGGTCGTGTCCAGCGCCCCGCTGGGGCTGTCCCGCGGCCGGGCGCGGATGAGCGCCGCGATGGCCGCCGAGGCGCGGTCACTGTCCGCCGCCGCGCCGGTCGCGGAGGTCGTGGCCGCGCAGGCGCGGGTGGCGGCGCGCGCCCGCCGGTACGGGCTGGTCGCCGCCATGCCGTTCGGCACCCAGTACGGCCTCCCGCCGCTGCCGGCCGAGGAGGCGGTCGAGGACGCGTGGGCGGAGGCGGCGCCGGAGGTCGACCTGCTCGTGGGCACCAACAGCCGCGAGGTGGCGCTATTCGCCGCGCTGCTGCCGCCGGCCGCACGGCTGGCCCGCGTCCCCGTCGTCGGCCGGCCGCTGGTGGAGGCGGTCGTGCGGGTGCTCACCCGCCGCATCTACGCCCGCGACGCCGCACGGGCCGCCCGCAGGCACCGCGCGGCCGGCGGGCGCGCGGTGCACTACACGCTCTCCTACGGCACCGGCGCGCTCACCGGGGCGCACGCGATCGACCTGCCGCTGCTGTTCCCGCACCGGCACACGTGGGAGGCCTCGCCGCTGCTGGCCGGCCTCCCGTGGGCGGACGTCGTCGCGGCCGGCCGGGAGGTCCGCCGGGTGTGGGCGCACTTCGCCCGCACCGGGGACGTGCCCGCCGACCCGCCGCCGTTCCTGCGGGTCGACCGCGGCTGAGGCCTCAGGGGACGACGGGGTCGACGTCGCGCGTGCAGAACATGCACACCGACGCGTCGACCGGGATGAAGCTCCTGCAGTGGTCGCACTCGCGGTTGCCCTGGGCGCCCGCGGTCTCCCGGCCGGTGGCCCGGCGGATCGCCTGGACGAGGAACATGATCGTCAGCGCGAGCAGCAGGAACGACACCAGCGAGGTCAGGAACGACCCGTAGCGGATCCGCGCGCCGTTCACCGTGAGCACGAGGCCGGTGAAGTCGGGCTGGCCGAAGACCGCGGCCACCAGCGGCAGGATCACGTCGCCGACCAGCGACTCGACCACCGTGGCGAAGGCGGCCCCGATGGCCACGCCCACGGCCAGGTCCACGAGGCTGCCCGAGAAGGCGAAGTTCCTGAAGTTCGTCAGCAGCGTGCGCACGGTGTCCCTCCCCGTCAGGTCCCGACGGCCGGAGGGTAGGGCCCGCGGCGCCTCAGCGCGGCTCGGACGACGGGCCGTCGTCGCCGGGACCGGGGCCCAGGTCGCGCTGCAGCCAGGCGACGTCGTGCCAGGCACCGTCCTTCCAGCCCACCCGCCGGTAGGTCCCCACCGGCTCGAAGCCCAGCGCCCGGTGCAGGCCGAGGCTCGCGTCGTTCGGCAGCGTGACGCCGGCCAGTGCCCGCCGGTACCCGCGGGCGGCCAGCCGGTCGAGCAGCGCCGTGCACAGCAGCCGGCCCGCGCCGGTGCGCCGCCGGCCGGGCTCGAGGTAGACGCTCACCGCGCACGACCAGCGGTAGGCCTCGCGGGCCATGAACGGCCCGCCGTAGGCGTAGCCGCGCACCGCGCCGTCCGCCTCGAGCACCAGCCACGCGTGCCGCTCCTGGGCGGCGGCGATCCGGCGGGCCATCTCCCCCGCCGTCGGGGGATCGGTCTCGAAGGAGATCGCGGTGCCGGTGACGTAGGGGGCGTAGACGTCCCGGCAGGCGGCGGCGTCGTCCGGGCCGGCGTCGCGGACGGAGGTCACGCCGCGACGCTACGGCTGCCGGCCCTCAGGCCGGGGCCGGGACCGGCTCCTCCCGCCACAGCACCGGCTCGCCGCGGCGGTCCTGCTTGGACAGGTACATCGCCTGGTCGGCACGCTTGGTCAGCGCCGCGGCGTCGAGCCCGGGCTCCCCGCAGGCCACGCCCAGGCTGGCCCGCAGCGGCACGGTGCCCGCGGTGATCTCGGCCGGCACCGCCAGCGCCGCCTGGATCCGGGCACCGAGCGAGGCGGCCGCCGCCGGGCCGTCGACCCGGCGGCTGACGACGAGGAACTCGTCCCCGCCGATCCGCCCGACGACGTCGTCGCGGCGCAGCACGCCGGCCAGCCGCGCGGCCGTGGTCACCAGCAGCTCGTCGCCGGCGTCGTGGCCGAGGGTGTCGTTGACCGGCTTGAAGTCGTCGAGGTCGACGAAGACCACCGCCGTCGACGCCGCGTCCGGCCCGGCCAGCGCGGCCTCCAGGACGGCGATGGTGGAGGCGCGGTTGTGGCAGCCGGTCAGGGCGTCGAAGGTCGCCCGGGCGGTGAGCTCCTCGCGCATGCGGGCGCTGTCGGTGACGTCGGAGACGCACACCAGCGCGCCGGGGGCGCCCTCGCGGTCGCCGAGCGCGACCAGGCTCACCGCGCACACCCGGGCCTCCCCGGCCGGCGTGCGGATGCCGACCTCCACCACGGCGTCCACGCCGTCGCCGAGGACCCGCGCGAGCGCCGCCTCCAGCGCCGCCCGGCCGGCCCCGTCGGCCCGCGCCGCGACGTCGTCCCAGCCGGTCACCGCGGGCACGCCCAGCAGCACCGGCAGGCGGGAGTTGGTGTGCACGACCTCCCGCTCGCGGGTCAGCTGCGCGATGCCCTGCGGCAGCGCCTCGGTCAGCCGGCGCAGCAGCCGCTCCTGCTGCTGCAGGGCCTCGTGCGCGGCCATCTCGTCGGAGACGTCGCTCATCTGCGTCACGACGACGGCGTCGGCGGGGTCGTCGGCCGCGACGTACTGGTTCTCCAGCTCCAGCCACGCCCACGTGCCGTCGGCGCGGCGGTGCCGCAGCCGCACCCGCTGGGCCTCCTGGCGGGACAGCAGCTCCAGCCAGTTGGCGATCGCCCGCTCCTGGTCGTCGGGGTGGACGAACTCCGAGGAGCGCTGGCCGACCATCTGCGCCGGCGTCCAGCCGAGCATCCGGGTGGTGCGCTCGTCGATGTCGGTGATCACCGCCAGCGACGTCTTGCGGACCGTCGCCGTGCGCGGCCGCCGCGACACCTCCAGCCCCGCCAGCGGCGCGGGCCCGCGGTCGCCGGCGGCCGCGTCGAGCACGTCGAGGGCGCCGAGCAGGACGCCGTGCTCCTCGCGGAGGTCGACGAAGGTGAGCGACAGCGGGACACCGGGCTCGCGCCGGCCGTGGACCGTGGCCAGGCCGACGCCGTGGGTTCGGGCCCGCTCGAAGGCAGTGACGACGAACATCGCGTCGGCGGGGACGATCGCGTCGAGGAACGTGGCGCGCTCGGCCGGCGGGGTCATCACCCGCTCCGGCGGGACGCCGAGCGAGGCCGGCACCGGGACGAACACGCCGTCGGAGGCGATCGCGGCCAGCACGGCGCCGGGCAGCCGGAGCAGCGAGGACAGGACGTCCGCGCGCTCGGCCGGCGTCCTCGGGGTGGTGGTCACGCCGTCGGCATCGGCGGGCCGCGGCCGGTCCTTGAGCGGCCGGTGTGGCCCGCCTCACCCTCCGGGGTCGGCCCTCGGCGTGTCACCGGACCGGGTGGCAGGATGACGGGACGGAGACGTCCGCTCCAACTGCCGGGCGAGACGTCACGCCCACCCCGGGTCACCCGGCTGGAGGTGTCGCGGTGCAGTCTGCGGCCATCCCGACGACCATGCTCACCACCTCGCCCCCGCACCCCGCCCCGGGCGGCACGGGGTGGCTGCTCGGCGCTGCTCGCGGCTGGCACGCCCGCGACGACGCCGACGCGGCGGCGCGCGCCGTCGCCCACGACCCGGCCGCCGTCCTGCCCGAGCGGTGCGGCGTCGCGGTCACCGCCCGGGTGCAGCGGGCCACCTGCCTGCCGCTGGACACCGGCAGCGAGGTCGTCGGAGCGCTCTCGGTGTACGTGGCCGGCCCCGGGCCGGGGCCCGACCGCGCGACCCCCACCGCGGTGGCCGGGCACGCCGCCCTGGCGCTGCTCTCCGCGCCGCGGACCGCGCACCTGGGCGTCGCGCCGGACAGCCGGGACGTCATCGGCCAGGCCGAGGGCGTGCTCATGGAGCGCCACCGGATCACCGCCGACACCGCGTTCGGCATCCTCGTCCGCGCCTCGCAGGACACCGGCCGCGAGGTGCGCGACGTCGCGCGGCTGGTCACCGAGACCGGGGAGGCCCCGGCCGGCACGCCCGCGGACGGCCCGCGGTGACCGGCGGCGCGCACGACTTCGTCCTCCTCGACAGCGAGGAGGCGCACGCGCAGGTGGTCGGCGACTTCGTCGCGGAGGGTGTGACGCGCGGCGAGTGCGTCCTGGTCACCGCCCTCGGCGACCGGGAGGAGCGGCTGTGGGCCCGGCTGCGCCGCGCGGGCGTCGTCGACGAGGCCTGGGAGCCGGCCGCCACGACGGCGGTCCGCGTCGTGCCGCCGGACCCGGCGGAGTTGCCCGCGGCGGTCACCGGGGCGCTGTCCGAGGGGTGGCCCGCCGTCCGGTTCACCGGCGCGATCACCACCCCGGGCGTCAACGCGTTCGAGGCCGTCGTCGGCGAGCTGACCGCCGGGCACCCGCTCACCGTGCTGTGCCCCTACTTCCGCGACCTGCTGGTGCCCGGCCAGCACGCGGACCTCACCGCGCTGCACCGCGCGCAGGTGGACGCGACCGCGGAGTACGACGACGGCGTCTTCCGGCTGACCCGGCGCGGGGACCGGCTGCACCTCGCGGGCGAGCTGGACTCGGGCAACGCGGACGCGCTGCGCGCGGTGCTGCAGGCGACGCTGGCCGGGAGCAGCGCCTGGGACCTCAGCGACCTGCGCTTCCTCGACGTCGGCGCGGCCGACTCCCTGGTCGCGGCGGCCGCCGGGCCGCCCGGGCTGACCGTCGTCGGCGCCTCGCGGCTGACCGCCCGGCTGGTCCGCCTGCTGACCGACCGCTACCCCGACCGCGCGGTGGAGCTGGTGGACGCCGCCTCCGAGGGTGCCCCTCCGTGACGGAGCCGGACGCCGCCCCGGTGCACCGGGGCGCGTCCCACGCGGGACGGGCGTAGGCCGCGCGATCGCCGCGGACCTGTGCCGCCGCGCGCCGGCGGCCGGGCGGCCCGTGGTCGCCCACGTCGACGACGACCTCCGGCGGGAGGTGGAGGCGCGGCTGCCCGCCGCCACGGTCGTGGTCGCGCCGGATTCCGACGCCGCCCGACGCCGTCCCGGCGTGTCGCGCACCCCGCCCACCGGGGCCTCGTTGGTCAGCGGGGTGGTGGACCGATGACCGACAGCGGGGTGGACGAGGGTGCGGTGGACCCGCGCCGGCCGGAGCAGGCGCGCGCGTGGGTGCGCGCGGCGGCCGCGGCGCGCGGCTGGCCGCCGGACGTCGTCGACGAGGTCCTGCTCCTCCTGTCGGAGGTGCTGGCCGCCGACGCAGCGGTCCCCGGCCGGCGGCCGGTGCGCCTGCTCGACGGCGGACCGGGCCTGGAGGTGCGCGTGGCCGGCCGGCCGCCCGGGCACGCCGGCCGGCTCGCCCTCGCGGCGTCCGCGGTCACCGCGGTGCGCGTCGAGGCCGGCGACGGCGGCTGGGTGCGCCTGACGGCGGGACCGGCGCGGTCTCAGCGCGGGAGCAGCCGCCCGAGGACGCCCCGGACCGTGGCGCCCACCCGGTAGGACTGCACCAGCCAGGCGTTGCAGGTGATCACCGCGCCGGCCAGGGTCGGGACGGCCGCCTGCGCGACCCGCTGCCGGGCCTGCCACTTCCGGATCTCCGGCGGCGTCCCGGCCGACGGCAGCGTGGCGTCCTTGACCTCGAGGCCGCCGTCGGAGGCGGCCTGCTCGGCGAGCCGGCCGATCTTCTGGCCGGTGTACGCCGCGTAGGCGGTGGCGCCGGCGCCCGCGACGGTGAGCGCGGCCTTGAGCGTCCCCACCGTCCCGTAGCCCTGCTGCAGGGCCAGCCGCTGGCTGTTCGACCGGGTCAGCTGCAGCCCGGTCACGAGGGTGGCCGCGATGCCGCCCCACTGTGCCGGCGCGAACCGGCCCCAGGCCGAGCTCGCCACCCGGACCTTGTCGATGCCCGCGGTCAGGTCGGCGCCGGACTTGTTCACGCCGGCGATGCCCATCACCGAGCCGCCGAACCACAGGGCGGTGCCGAGGTCGTGCACCGCCTGGGTGAGGAAGCGGTTGTCCGGGCTGGTGGTCGTCGTCACGAGTGCTCCCGTCCGGGTGCCGCGCACCCGTGTGGACCGTCCACCCGGGTCCCCGCTGCTGAGGGGGCGGACGTCCGGGCGGCTACCCGCGCCACGCCGGGGTCACTCCGACGCGCTGGCCGTGTCCCCCTGCGCCTGCTCGCTGCTGGGCGGGCCGATCCACACCGTCTTGGCGTTGGTGAACTCGTACATGCCGAGCTCGGTGAGCTCGCGGCCGTAGCCGCTCTGCTTGACCCCGCCGAAGGGCAGCTCGGGGTAGCTGGTGACCATCCCGTTGACGAACGCCATGCCGCTCTCGACGTCGCGGATGAAGGTGGCCCGCTCCTGCTCGTCCTCGCTCCACAGGTTGGCGCCGAGTCCGTAGGGGTGGCTGTTGGCGATCTCGATGGCCTCCTCGAGGCCGTCGACGGTCCACAGCGCGGCGACCGGGCCGAAGACCTCCTCGGCGTAGAGGTCCATCTCCGGCGTGATGCCGGTGAGCAGCGTCGGCTCGTAGAACCAGCCGGGGCGGTCGGGCCGCTTCCCGCCGACGACGACGGTCGCGCCCTTGTCGACGGCGTCCTGCACGTACCGCTCGACGTCCTCGCGGCCGGACTCGGTGGCCAGCGGGCCGACCTGGGTGCCGTCGTCCATCGGGTCGCCGACGACGAGGGCGGCCATCTTCTCGCCGAACAGCCGGGTGAACTCCTCGGCGACGTCGGCGTGCACGAAGAACCGCTTGGCCGCGATGCAGCTCTGCCCGTTGTTCTGGCAGCGCGCGGTGACCGCCACCTCGGCGGCGCGGTCGAGGTCGGCCGAGGGCATGACGATGAACGGGTCGCTGCCTCCGAGCTCGAGCACCGTCTTCTTCAGGACGTCCCCGGCGATCGAGGCCACCGACTGCCCGGCGGGGGCGCTGCCGGTGAGGGTCGCGGCGGCGACGCGGTCGTCGCGCAGGACCCGCTCGATGGTCGAGGAGCCGATCAGCAGGGTCTGGAAGACGTCGGCGGGGAAGCCCGCCTTGCGGAACAGCTCCTCCATGTACAGCGCGGTCTGCGGCACGTTGCTGGCGTGCTTGAGCAGCCCGACGTTGCCGGCCATGAGCGCCGGGGCGGCGAAGCGCATCGCCTGCCAGAGCGGGAAGTTCCACGGCATGATCGCGAGCACGACGCCGATCGGCTGGTGGACCAGGTAGGCCTGCTCGGCCCCGACGGCGCCGGCGTCGGCGGGCTTCGGCTCGAGCATCGCCGGGCCGTTCTGGGCGTAGTACCGCAGCGCCTTGGCACACTTGGCGACCTCGGCCTTGGCCGCGGCCAGGGTCTTGCCCATCTCGGTGACCATGAGCTCGGCGACCTGGTCGGCGTCGCCGTCGAGGACGTCGGCGGCCGCGCGCAGCCAGCCGGCCCGCTCCTCGGGACTCGTCAGCCGGTAGCTGCGGAAGGCGGCCGCGGCGCGGCCGATCCTCTCGTCGAGGGCCTCGTCCGACAGCGGCTCGTAGGTCTTGAGCGTCTCGCCGGTGGCCGGGTTGGTGGTGGCGATGGCCATGTCGGTCCCTCCCTCGTCGGCGCGCGGGGCTGCACGCCGTCCCGGGGAGAGCCCCTACCCGTCCCCGCCCCGCTCACGCTCACCCGACCGGCAGCCCGGCCAGCCCCGCGACCAGACCGAGCACGGCGCACAGGCCGAGGGTGCGCAGCACCGACCACCGCACGCGGAAGAGCAGCACCGCCGCGACGACGGCGATCGCCAGCGGCACCCACCGCAGGGTCGTGGGGTTGGGCAGCTCGAGCGCCAGCGGCCCGGCGTCGACCCCGGAGGTCCCCGAGAACAGCGTGTGGACGGCGAAGTAGACCCCGAGGTTCGCGATGACCCCCACGACGGCGGCGGTGATGCCGGTGAGCGCCGCCGACAGCGACCGGTTGCCGCGCAGCCGCTCCATGTAGGGGGCGCCGAGCAGCACGAACAGGAAGCTGGGTACGAAGGTGACCCAGGTGACCAGCAGCGAGGCGAGGACGGCCGCCACCCACGGGTCCAGGTCCCCGGACGCCCGGTACGCGCCGAGGAACGCGACGAACTGGACCACCATGATCAGCGGCCCGGGCGTGGTCTCGGCCAGCGCCAGCCCGCGCACCATCTCGCGCGGCGTCAGCCAGCCGTAGACCTCGACCGCCTGCTGGGCGACGTAGGCCAGGACCGCGTAGGCGCCGCCGAAGGTGACCACCGCGGCGCCGGAGAAGAACAGGCCCTGCTGGGTGAGGACGCTGCTCCCGCCGGTCAGCACGGCGACCGCCGCGACGGGTAGCCCCCACACGAGCAGCCCGGCCAGCAGCACCCGCACGGTGCGCCGCGCGCTGGGCGCCTCGTGGTGCAGGACGTCGTCGGAGACGACCGGCGGCGGCCCGGCGTCGGGCCCCTCGGCCGCCTTCCTCCGCGGCAGCGCCGACGGCCGCCAGCGGCCCAGGGCCCAGCCGGCGAGCCCGGCGAGGGCGACGACGACCGGGAACGGCACGCCGAAGAGGGCGAGCGCGAGGAACGCCGCGACCGCCAGGACGACGAGGGCGCGGCTGTCCAGCGCCTTCTTCCCGACGCGGATGACCGCCTGGACCACGATCGCCAGCACCGCGGCGGCCAGACCGGTGAAGACGGCGGTGATCGCGGTGGTGCTGCCGAAGGCGACGTAGACCGCCGAGAGCACCAGCAGCGCGAGCACGCCGGGCAGCACGAACAGGCCGCCGGCGACCAGGCCGCCGCGGGTGCCGTGCAGCAGCCAGCCGACGTAGGTGGCCAGCTGCTGGGCCTCGGGGCCGGGCAGCAGGGTGCAGTAGTTCAGCGCGTGCAGGAACCGGCGCTGGCCGATCCACCGGCGCTCGTCGACCAGCTCCCGCTGCATGACCGCGATCTGGCCGGCCGGGCCGCCGAAGGTCTGCAGCGAGACGAGGAACCAGGCGCGCACCGCCTCGCGGAAGGACGGGTACGCCGTGGCGGGGGCCGCCGTCGGCCCGGCGGGGGTCGGCTCGGTCATCGCGGGCTCCGTCGGGTCAGGCCGGTTCACGGCCGAGCAGCAGGCGGCGTCGGGTGTACTCGTAGAGGCCGTCGAACAGCGGGCCGGAGACGGCGAGGGTCCGCTGGTCGTCGCCGGTCATCGACAGCCCGCGCAGCAGGACGTCGAGGCCCGGCGCCTCGGGGGCGTCGAAGCGGCCGTCGTCCAGGTCGGCCTCGTGCACGATCTCGCCGATCCGCTCCAGCACGGGGTCGTCGAGCCCGTGGACGCGCAGGATCGTCTCGAACGAGCAGTCGCCGCCGACGTGACCCAGCGCGACCCCGCGCATGTCGAACGGGGTGGCGTCGGCCGGGACGTCGGCGGGGTCGGCGACGAAGACGAACTCGGCGTCCGGGTCGACGAACCGGCGGATGAGCCAGGCGCAGGCGGCGCGGTCGACGTGGATCCCGGCGCGGGTCGCCCACCTCACGAGCGGCCCCCTCGCCCGGCGGCGACCGGTTCGCCGGCCGCGGTCGCCAGGGCGCGCAGCGCGGCGCCGGCGACGTCCCGCTCGGGCGGGGGGAAGAAGTCCCGTCTCCCGACGGCCCGCCACTCCCCCCGAAGCCGCCGCAGCGCGCGGGTGCGCTCGGCCGGCGGTTCCCCGAGCGCCGCGGTGCACTGCGCGGCCAGCTCGCGGTACTCCTCCGCGCGGGCGGCGGCCATGCCCGCGGCCAGCTCGCGCTCCTGCGCGGCGGTCGCCGGGTGCGCGGTCCAGATGCCGGCGCTGCCGCCGGCGGCCAGGACGTCGTCGGCGAGCCACTCGAGCGCCTCCCGGGTGCGGGCGTCGGCCGGCAGGGCCACCACGCCGTCGGCCAGCTGCGCGACGCCGAGCCGGCGCAACCGGCGCCACAGCGTCGTCCGCGGGCCGGAGGGCTCACGGGGCAGGCGGTAGGACAGCAGCACCCACTCGCCGGTCGCCATCACGGCGCCGATGCAACCACGGTTGCACCGACCGCGTCCAGTGCACCCGCACGCCCGCGGGCGCTCACGCGGCGGGGGCGAGCAGGGGTGCCGGGGTGGTGATCTCGGTGCCGTCGGGCCGGTGGGTGCGCCATCGGCCGTCCGGTCGTCGCTCGACCCGGAACCCGTGGTGGACCTCGGTGTGGTGGCGCTCGCACAGCAGCGCTGCGTTCTCCAGCGACGTCTCACCACCGTCGATCCAGTGGACCAGGTGGTGCACGTCGCACCACCACGTCGGTGCACCGCAGCCGGTGAACACGCACCCGCCGTCGCGCAACTCGGCCGCGCGGCGGATGTGCCGGCTCATCAGCCGCTGCTCCCGGCCCAGGTCCAGCGGGGCGCCGTCGGGGCCGAACACCACCCGGGACACCGCGCCGTCGCAGGCCAGCCAGCGGGCTCTCGCGGCGGAGACGGTGGCGCCGAAGCCCATCCGCCCGGCGTCCGGACGCCCGTGCGGGTCGACCAGCTCGGCCAGGTCCACGACGACGGCGATCTGCGGCCTGTGGCCGCGCAGCTGCGGCAGCGTCCCGGACGCGAGGGCGTTGTCGGCGACCTGGACGAGGGCGTCACCGAGGCGCTGGGCGCGGGTGCGCCCGTCCCCGGCGGGCCGGTCGGCCTGCACGTGCGCCTCGAGTGCGGTCTGCAGCCTCTCCCCACCCACGGCGTCCAGATGCCCGCGGAAGGACAGCGACCCGTCGGCGTGCCGGGACAGCGTCAGCGAGCGGCCCTCGGTCGGATCCGGCTCCCGCCCGTCCGGGTCGAGGTCGTCGCAGTAGCCCTGGACCACCGCGACGAGGTCGGCGTGCTCCCTCTCGACCGCCACCCCGGTGAACACCGCGTCGACCACCGCCAGGTCCACGCCCTGCTGGGCGGCCGAGGCCAGCCGCTCCGGTGCCACCGCCTCGGCCGCCTTCGCCATCTGCTCCGAGGTCGCCAATCCGGCGTCGTGGGCCTCGGCCAGCGCCGGCAGCTGCTCCAGCGCCCGCCCGGTGCGCACCACCCGGGAGGCAGCGGCGGCCGACAGCCGGCAGTGCCCGCGCAGCCACGACGCCAACGACCTCAGCCCGTCGCGCTCCGGCGCCTGGGACAGCTCCGCCGCCCGCACCGCGCGGGCCAGCCGGGCGTCGATCCGGTTGCGCTCGGCGACCAGCGCGGCGACCTCGTCGAGGACGCCACCGCCGCCCGGCCCACCCGAACACATGATCGAAGCCTAGCCGGTCGGAATGCCGCGCGCGACGTGGATCCGCAGGTCAAACGCCTGCCCACAGATCCGGTGGACCCTTGAGGACACCGTGCCGATGAGTCGGCGACACCTCTGGGGTCGTCTGTACATGACCCTCGTCATCGGCGACATCACCGTCTCCCTCGACGGCTTCGTCAGCGGCTCCGACGAGGGCGTCGAGGCCCTCCACGTCTGGGCACTGCAGAGCGACCACCCCGTCGACCGCGGCGTCCTGGAGCGGCACACCGCCGCGAGCGGCGCCGTCGTCATGGGCCGGCGCACCTTCGACGACGTCGACCGGGGGTGGACCGACGGGATGGGCTACGGGGCCGCCGTCGACGCCCGGCCGCCGTTCTTCGTCGTCACCAGCAGCCCGCCGGAGCAGCACCGGCTCGCCACCACGCACGACTTCACCTTCGTGACCGACGGCCCGGAGGCCGCCGTGGACCGGGCGAGGGGGGCCGCCGGCGACCGCGACGTCTTCGTCATGGGCGGCGGCGCGCTGGTCGGCTCCTGCCTGCGCGACGGGCTGCTGGACGAGCTGCGCCTGCACGTGGCGCCCGAGGTGCTCGGCGCGGGCACGCCGCTGTTCGCCGGCGTCGGCCGCCACCGGCTGGCCCGGGTCGCCGTCGAGGTCTCGCCGGTGTGCACGCACCTGACCTACCGCGTGCACCGCTGACTCAGGGACGGCGGGAGCGGAAGTCGCCGCGGCCGGTGTCGCTGCGCCAGTCGTCGAAGGACTCGCCGGTGAGCTCCTCGAGCAGCGCGACGTCGGGCAGCAGCGGCGCCAGGACCTCGCGCCGCACCTCCACCGGCATCGGCGGCCGCGGCGCCCTCCGCGCGTGCAGCGCGGCCAGCAGCGGCCGGGACACCTGCCGCCACACCTGCGGCGGGGCGTACGCGCCGAGCGCCGCACCGGCCCGGGTGACCCGGGCCAGCGCCCGGTACCGCGGCGTGTCGGCCACGTACGGCTTCACGTTCTCCGGCGCCACCGTGTGCGCCACCCCCGGCTCGACGCCGAGGAACGCGCTGACCCGGTCCAGCGTCTCGCGCGGGGAGTCGACCAGCTGCCGGTACCGCAGCAGGAGCACCTGCTCCCGGGGCAGGACGGAGTACAGGTCCCGCAGCTGCTCGCCGTAGCGGCCGAGCCCGCGGTAGTGCCAGAACGGCGCCCAGCCGGCGGCGGCCCGGGACTCCTCGCGCTCCACGGCGGTGGCGAAGTCGGCCTCGGGCTCCAGCCCGTCGGCGCGCAGGTGCACCCAGTTCGACCAGGCGCGGTCCACCGGGTCCCGCACGATCGCGACGACGCGGACCCCCGGGACGTCGGCGGCCAGCCGGCGGTGCGCGGCGCGGTCGTACAGGTAGAACGGCGTGCTCTCGCCGCGGACCGTCCCGGGCGGGGCGCCGTCGAACAGCCGCAGGTAGTCCGCGCGGCGCCAGACCCACTCCCGCGCGCTGTGCGCGTCGCCCGGGCCGCGCTGGCCGCTGCGCGGGGGCGGGCCGCCGTCGGTCAGGTAGTACTTCGGCTCCTTGACCGGGGACAGGTACAGCCCCGGGTGGGTGGCCAGCGCGGCGTGCAGCGCCGTCGTCCCGGCCTTCGGCGCCCCGGCCAGCACGAACTGCGGCATCCGGTCGGCCTCGGTGCTCATCGGTCCCCTCCCTGCCCGCGGAGGGCCGCGGTGTACACACGGGGAGGCCTGCCCCCTCCCCCGAACGGAGCCGCCGCGTGACCGCGTCCGCGCCCCGCCCGCCGGCGCCCGACCGCTTCTGGTCCGACGCCGAGGTCGTCGTCGAGCCCGAGGACCCCCGCCCGGGCTCGTGGGCCGGCGGCCCGTCGGCCCAGCTCGTCGACGGCACGTGGTGGCTGGCCTACCGGCTGCGCCGCCCGGTCGGCGAGGGCCGCGGCTTCGGCAACGTGGTGGCCCGCTCCGACGACGGCGTGCGCTTCGAGCCGGTGCTCGCGATCGGCAAGGAGCGCTTCGGCGCGGAGTCGCTGGAGCGGCCGGCGCTGGTGCACACCCCCGGCGGGCGCTGGCGGCTCTACGTCAGCTGCGCGACGCCGGGTACGAAGCACTGGCGGGTCGACCTGCTGGAGGCCGACACCGTCGAGGGGCTGGCCACCGCCGAGCCCCGCACGGTGCTGCCCGGCGACGCCGCCACCGCGCCCAAGGACCCGGTGGTCCGCTGGGACGGCGACCGGTGGCACCTGTGGGCCTCGGTGCACCCGCTCGACGACCCCGAGGCCACCGACCGCATGACCACCGAGCACGCCACCAGCCCCGACGGCGTCACCTGGACCTGGCGCGGCACCGCCCTCGCCGGCAGCGAGGGCAGCTGGGACGCGCGCGGCGTGCGGTTCACCGCGGTGGTGCTCGACGGCTCGCGCACCTGGGCGCTCTACGACGGCCGGGCCACCGCGGAGGAGAACTGGGAGGAGCGGACCGGCCTCGCCGAACACGATGCGGAACACGACGGCGAGCTCGGCTTCCGCGCCGCCGCCGGCGGGCCGTACCTGCAGAGCCCGCACCCGCCGCACGGGCTGCGCTACGCCGACGTCGTCCCGTTGCCCGGCGGCGGGGCGCGCTGGTTCTACGAGGCCACCCGCGCCGACGGCGCCCACGAGCTCCGCACCGTCGTCCTCCCTGCCTGACCGGTCCGGCCGCGTCCTCGACACGCGGTATCCCTACCAGACCGATGGACTTGACAGGATTTGGCGGGCGGGGTCGGATGGTCGTCGTGGCACCCGCCCTGACGCTCACCCGCCGGTCCGCCGTGGACCTGCTGCGGGTGGCCAGCGCGCTGTGTCCGGTCGCCTGAGCGCCCGACACCCCTTCCTCCGCGCCGCCCCCGACCCGGGCCCCGGTGCGCCCTGCTCAGGAGAACTCCGTGACGCCCCTGCTGTCCCCTGCCGACCTCACCCCGCGCACCGCCACCGCCACCGCCCGCACCGCCACCGCCCGCACCACCTCCGCCGCCGCCCTGGCCGCCGCGCTGCTCGCCGTCGCCGACGAGTGGCTGCCCCGCGTCGAGTACCGCGCGGGCAGCCGCTGGACCGGCCTGCTGCCCGCCGACGACGCCGCCGGCCTGGTCGACCCCACGCTGCACGCCGACCTCGCCGACGCCCAGGTGTGGCTGCTGACCTGGCTGCCGGGCCAGGGCACCCCGCTGCACGACCACGGGGGCTCGGCGGGCGCCTTCGCCGTCGTCGGCGGGGTGCTCACCGAGGACGTCGTCGGCGGGCACCCCGGCGCCGTGCGCGAGGCGGCCACCGAGCTGTGGGCCGGCCGGGTGCGGCCGTTCGGGCCCCACCACGTGCACCGGGTGACCAACCGCGGGACGGTGCCCGCCGTGAGCGTGCACGCGTACACCCCGCGCCTGTCCCGGATGACCGGCTACCGCCTCGAGCACGGCACCCTGCTGACCACCGGCACCGAGAAGGCGGGCGTCGACTGGTGACCGGCCGTCCGCCCGGCGCGAAGAGCGTCGACCAGCTGCTGGAGGAGGCGCGCTCGCGCATCACGCGGGTGACGCCGGAGGAGGCGGCGCAGCGGGTCGCCAACGGCGCGGTGCTCGTCGACATCCGCCCGCAGTCGCAGCGCGAGGCCGACGGCGAGGTGCCCGGCGCGCTCGTCGTCGAGCGCAACCACCTGGAGTGGCGGTTCGACCCGGAGAGCGACGCCCGGGTGCCGCAGGCCACCGGGGACGACGTCGACGTCGTCGTGCTGTGCCAGGAGGGCTACACCTCCAGCCTGGCCGCCGACGCGCTCCGCTCGCTCGGACTGGCGCGGGCGAGCGACGTGATCGGCGGGCACCGCGCGTGGGTGGCCGCCGGGCTGCCCAGCACCGGCGGGGCCGCCTCCTAGACCGGTCCGGGGACGGCGGCGCGCGACGGAGGCCGCCGCCGTCCCCGGACCACCGCGGTCAGGTCTTGCTCTTCCCCTGGGCGCTGGAGTGCTCGTGGCGGTCGTCGGAGTGCCGGACGGTGCGGATCTGCTTGGAGGCACCGGTGGTGGCGCCCGCCTCGCTGGGCGAGAGCCCCTCCTTCTTGGCCTCCCGGGCGGCGGCGCGCTGGGCGTCGGGATCGGTCTTCTTGCTCATGGGGCGGCGGTACCCGGCTCCCCGTCCGCCACGCCGGAGAGCACCCGGAAGGTCCGCTCCGCCATGAGGTCGGCGCCGAGGTCCCGCTCCGCCCGCGCCCGGGCCCGCGCGCCGAGGGCGGCCCGCCGCGCCGGGTCGGTCAGCAGACCGCGCAGCGCCGCGGCCAGCGCGCCGGCGTCCTCGACCGGCACGACGACGACGTCCTCCCGCAGCGCGTGCCGCACCCGGCCGACGTCGGTGCTCACGCACGGCAGCCCCTCGGCCATCGCCTCCAGCAGCACCAGCGGTCCCGCCTCCACCCGCGAGGACACCACGAACAGGTCCACCCCGGCGAGGAAGGCGCGGGAGTCGTCCACCCAGCCCGGGAACGCGACCGGCAGGCCGTCGGCCGCGGTGCGCAGGGCGTCCCCGTCGCGGCCGGCGCCGCCGATCACCGCCTCGAACGGCACGTCGAGCCGGCGCAGCGCGGCGAGCAGGACGTCGAAGCCCTTCTGCGCGGTCAGCCGGCCGAGCGCGCCGATCCGCGGCACCGCGTTGCCGGCCGGGCCGGCGGGGTCGGGCGGCAGGTCGACGCCGTTGGGCACGACGTGCGCCCGCGCCGGGTCGACGCCGAGGTCGGTCACCACCTGCGCGCGGCCCTCCTCCGAGGGGCTGATCACCGCGCCCATCCGCCGGTAGAGGGCGGACAGCACGGCGCGCTCCTCCCCGCCGCGGGTGTCGCCGACCAGGTGCAGCACGCCGGCGGTGGGCGCCACCTGCTGCGCGGCGGCCACCGCGGCGGCGTTGGACGCGGGGTCGACGAGGTCGACCACCACGACGTCGGGGCGCTGGGCGGCCAGCGCCGCCCGCGTGTGCGGCGCCGCGGCGGTGTGCCGGGTCAGCGGGACGACGGTGCGCTCGACGTCGAGGTGCGCGAAGCCGGCCGCCACCGGCTCGGCGCACACCAGGGACGCCGTCCAGCCGTTGGCGGCCGCGCGGCGCAGGTGGTGCGTCAGCCACACCTCCGCGCCGCCCCACCCGCTGGAGTCGGCGACGAAGGAGACCCTCACGAGGCGGCCAGCTCGAGCGCGGCACCGGCCACCGCCGACGGCGAGACGGTCAGCGCGCAGCGGAACTCGATCGGGCAGGCCAGGTGCGGGCACGGCGCGCACGCCACCGTCGGGGTCAGCGCGCGGTGCCGGGGGCCGGGGTGCGCCCACCGGACCGGATCGCCGGGCAGGAAGACGGTGACGCTGCGGGCACCGACGGCCGCGGCCAGGTGCGCGGAGCCGGTGTCGTTGCCGACCAGCACCGCGCTGTCGCGCAGCAGCGCGGCCAGCCCGCCGAGGCTGGTGGCGCCGGTCAGGTCGACCGCGGGGGCGCGCATCGCCGCGGCCACCCGGGCGGAGATCTCCCGCTCGCCGGCCACCCCGGTGACGACGACGTCGAGCCCCTCGGCGGCCAGCGCGTCGCCGACCGCGGCGTAGCGCTCGACCGGCCAGCGGCGGGTGGGCGCGGACGCCCCCGGGTGCAGGACGGCGTAGCGCCCCGGCTCCAGCCCGGCGGCGGCGAGGGTGGCGGCGTGCTCGGCCTCGTCGTCGGCGGTGACCGGGAAGCCCATGCGGGCGTCCCCGCCGGCCGGCAGGCCGAGGTGCCCGAGCAGCGCGACGTGCCGCGCCGCCTCGTGCAGGTGCAGCGGGTAGCGCAGGTGCAGCGCCTCCGTGCCCGGCGGCGGGTCCCAGCCGGTGGGCGCGAACCCGCCGGTGAGCCGGGCGCCGAGGGCCGCGGCCACCCGGTTGGCGGCCGGCCGGTCGCCGTAGGCCTGCAGCGCGAGGTCGAACCCGCGCTCCCGCGCCGCGGCGGTGAACCCCGCCCACCCCGCGCGGTCGACCGGGCCGTCGGGGACGCCGTCGGCGCCCGGGAACGGCAGCAGCGCGACGGGGACGCCGAGGCGCTCGACCACCGGCGCCATGCGGCCGAAGGTCACCAGCGTGACCTCGACGTCGGGCCGGGCGGCGCGCAGCCGGCGGAGCGCGGGGACGGTGCACAGCAGGTCGCCCAGGCCCACCCGCAGCCGGACCAGGGCCAGGCGTCGGACGGCGGGGTCGGCGAGGGGCGCGGTCACCAGCGCCCACTGCCCCGGCAGGGCAACTCCATAACGCCCAACCGACGGGTGCCGCCGCTTCGTGGTGCACTACAGGCTCGCCCACCCACCCACCCACCCGCTGCCCGCCGACGCCGGAGGTCCCCTGCGTGTCCCGTCCCGCTGCCGCCCTGCACGTGCTGCGCCTGTGCAGCGTGTTCGAACCCCCGGCGGCCCGGCCGGCCACGGCGCCGGGGTCGCTGCCCGGGGAACTGGACGCCCGCGCGGCGCGGTTCGACCCGATCGGCGGGATGCAGAACCACACGGCCACGCTCACCCGGTGCCTCGACGCCGCCGGTGTCACGCAGACGGTGGTGACCGCGCGGCTGGCCGGCCCGCGCGGGACGACGCCGCTGGGCCGCGGCACCCGGGTCTCCCGCACCGGGCTGCCGGTGCCGCGGCTGCGGCAGCTGTGGGCGCTGTCCGGGCTGCCGGCGGTGCTGCACGCGGGCCGGCGGGCGCCGGTCGACGTCGTGCACGCCCACCAGGGCGAGGACCTCGCCACGCTGCCGCTGGCCCGGCTGGCCGCCCGGGTGCACCGCGCCCCGCTGGTGGTCACCGTGCACTGCAGCGTCGCGCACACGCTCACCGGCCGCGGGCCGCGGGTGCGGCTGCTGCGGGCGCTCGGCGGCTGGATCGAGCGCAGCACGTTCCGCCGCGCCGACGCCGTCGTCGTCCTCACCGGGCGGACCGCGGCGGCCCTGCGCGCGGACGGCGTGCCGGACGAGCGGCTGTCCACCATCCCCTCCGGCTTCGACCCGGCGCTGTTCTCCGGCGGCGCCCCCGACGTGTTCCCCGGGGTGGCGCGGCCGCGGATCGGCTACGTCGGCCGGCTCGCGCCGCAGAAGGACCCCGCCACGCTGGTGCGCGCGTTCGGGCGGATGCGGGAGGAGGCGTCGCTGGTCGTCGTCGGCGACGGGCCGGACCGGGCGCTGGTGCACCGGCTGGCCGCCGAGAGCCCGGCGGCCGGGCGGATCACGCTGGCCGGGTTCGTCGAGCACGCCCGGGTGCCCGCGGTGCTGGCCTCCCTCGACGTGCTCGTGCTGCCCTCGGCGTACGAGGAGATGGGCTCGGTGCTCACCGAGGCGATGGCCGCGGGCCTGCCGGTGGTCGCCAGCGACGTCGGCGGGATCCCCGAGGTGGTCCGGGACGGGCGGACCGGGCTGCTCGTCCCGCCCGGCGACGCCGACGCGCTGGCCGCCGCGCTGGACCGGGTGGCCGGCGACGACCTGCTGCGCGCCCGGCTGGCCGCCGGCGCCCGCGCCCGCTCGGCCGAGTACGGGTGGCCGGCGCTGTCGGCGCGGGTGGCCGCCGTCTACGACCGGGTGCTCGGCGTCGACTCCGACCTCGAACCCGCCGCGTGAGGCCGCGGGTCGCCGTCCTGGTCCCCGTGCACGACCAGGCGGCGTTCCTGCCCCGGGCGCTGGAGTCGCTGCTCGCCCAGGAGGAGACGGCGTGGGAGGCGGTGGTCGTCGACGACGGCTCCCGCGAGCCGGTCGCCGTCCCCGCCGACCCCCGGCTGCGGCTGGTGCGCACCGACGACAACCGCGGCCTGGGCGCGGCGCTCAACCGCGGCCTGGACGAGACCACCGCGCCGGTCGTCGCGTACCTGCCGGCCGACGACGTCTGGTTCCCCGCGCACCTCGCCGGCCTGCTCGAGTGCCTGACCGACGGCGTGGTGCTGGCCCGCGCCGACCTCGACGAGCCGGCGGGCACCTCCTACGCGCAGCTGGTGCAGGTGGCGCACCGACGCACCGGCGACCGCTGGACCGAGCGCGCGGAGCTGGAGACCGACGACCTCGACCGGCTGATGTGGTCGCGGGTGGCCGCCCGCGGGACGGCGACCGGCACCGGCCGGGTCACCTGCGCGTGGACGCGGCACCCGGGCCAGCGGTCACGCGCGATCCGCGAGTCCTCCGACGGCGGCCTCAACGTGTTCCGCGGCCGCTACCGGGTCGCCGGGCCGCTGCGGTTCGCCTCCACCGACGGCGGGGAGACCGACGAGGTCGCCCGGTACGCGCGGTTCCGCGAGCGCTCGTACCCGCCGTCGCCGGACGGGCTGCGCGTGCTGGTGGTCGGCGAGCTCGCGTTCAACCCCGAGCGGGTGCTGGCGCTGGCCGAGCGCGGCCACTCCCTGACCGGCCTGTGGACCCCCGACGGCCTCGGCGACTCCACCGTGGGGCCGCTGCCGTTCGGGCACGTCGCCGACCTCGACCGCGACCGCTGGCGGGACGGGGTGCGCGCGCTCGCCCCCGACGTCGTGTGGGCGCAGCTGAACTGGCGGGCGGTGCCGTTCGCGCACGCCGTGCGGCAGGCGTTCCCCGACCTGCCGTTCGTGTGGCACTTCAAGGAGGCGCCGCAGCGCAGCGTCGTGCGCGGGGAGTGGCCGCTGCTGGCCGACCTGGTCTGCGGCGCCGACGCCTGCCTGTTCGCCACCGAGGAGGAGCGCGACTGGTTCGCCCTCGCGCTGGCCGGCCGGGTCGACCCCGCGCGGCTCGGCGTCCTCGACGGCGACCTGCCCAAGCGCGACCGGCTCGACGCGCCGTTCTCGCCCCGGCTCTCCGACGCCGACGGGCAGCCGCACACCGTCCTCGCCGGCCGTCCCTCGGGGCTGGACCTGGACTGGGTGCTGGCGCTGGCCGACCGCGGCGTGCACACCCACCTGTACGGGCAGGTGCGGGCGCCGGGCGCGACGGGGTCGTGGACCGGCTGGCTGGACGAGGCGCTGGCCCGCGCGCCGGGTTTCGTGCACGTGCACCCCGCCGTCGGGCCGGAGGACTGGGTGCGCGAGCTGTCCCGCCACGACGCCGGGTGGCTGCACCGCTTCGACTCGGCCAACGGCGGCGACCTGCGGCGGGCCAGCTGGGACGACCTCAACTCCCCCGCCCGGCTGCCGGTGCTGCTGGCCGCGGGGCTGCCGCTGCTGCAGCAGGCCAACCCCGGCTCGCTGGTCGCGGTGGAGCGGGTGCTGCGCGCCGACGGGACGGGGCTGTTCTACCGCTCCGCCGACGACGTCGCCGCCGCGCTGCACGAGGAGCTCGGGACGCGGGCCGGGCACGCCGCCGCCGTGGCCGCGCGGGAGCGGCACGTCTTCGACGCCCACGCCGACCGCCTGGTGGACCTGTTCCGCTCGATCGCCCGTTGAACCGTCGGACCCCGGGCCTAGCGTCGGCGCCGTGACGGGCGAGCTGCGCTGGGCGGTCACCGACGGGCCGGGCGGCACCGCTGCCGTCGAGCTGCCCCGCGACGACGACGACGCGTGGCGCCTCGAGCAGCAGGCCCGCGGCGGCTTCTGGTGCGCGCGCGAGGCCGGCGGCTGCGGCGGCCGACTCGAGGTCGCGCACGGGCCGCGGCCCGCGTTCCGGCACGGGGGGTCCGCGGCCTGCGCGTTCGCCCGGCACGGCGCCGCGGCCGGCCCCGCCTACGACGCGCTGCGCTACCGCCGCCCCCTGACCGCGTGGCTCACCGGCCAGGGGCACGAGGCCCGGGTGGTGCGGGCGCCCGACCCGGGCGGGCACCCCGGCCTGCACGTCGTCGTCCCCGGCGCGGGCGTCCTCGAGGTCCAGCTCGCCCCGCTGGCCGACGACGCCTGGCGGGAGCGGGACGACGCGCTGCGGCGCACGGACGGGCGGGTCACCTGGCTGCACGGCCCCGACGCCGAGGTGTCCGCGGCCGCCGAGGCGCGGGTGCGCGGCGCCGCGCTCGTGGTGCGCCGGCACGACCGCGGCCTGATGGTCGGCGTCCGGGACGCCGGCGCGGCCGTCCGCTGGGTGCGGCTGGCCTCCTGCCGGCTGACCGCCGGCGGGCTGGACGTGCCCGGACTGGCCGAGGCCCGCACCCGGCACGCGCGACTCACCGCCGAGCGGGAGGCGGCCGCCCGCCGGGCGGGCCGGGCCGCGCGGCGCGCGGAGCGGACCGCCGCGGCACCCTGGCTGCCCGGCTTCGAGCAGCTGCCCCTGCCCGCCCCGGGGCGGGAGGCGCCGGGCCGGGAGGTGGCGGGCCGGGAGATGGCGGTCTAGGTGATGGCGGTCTAGGAGGCGCCGGCGCGCGGCGGCTCCTCCGGCTCCCGCTCGTCCCGGACGCGCCCCGGCAGGCGCAG
This sequence comes from Geodermatophilus sp. SYSU D00698, assembly GCF_054050335.1. Lineage (NCBI taxonomy): Bacteria > Bacillati > Actinomycetota > Actinomycetes > Geodermatophilales > Geodermatophilaceae > Geodermatophilus > Geodermatophilus sp. SYSU D00698. The sequence continues at coordinate 193,217 of NZ_JBJGZD010000006.1, read as the reverse complement.
CACCGGCACGTGCAGGTGCGGCAGGTGCCGCGGCAGCCAGTCCTGCGGGTGCGGCAGCCGGTCCACCAGGCCGGCCGGCAGGCGCACGTGCGGCAGGTGCAGGGAGCCGTGGCGCGGCTCCTCCGGCGGCTCGGGCCGGGCCCGGCGGAGGGCGGCCGTCCAGGCGCTGCGCGCCGCCGCCGCGTGCGCGCGTGCCGCGGCCTGGGCCGCGCGGTGGTCCCGCTCCCAGCGGGCGGTGTTGCTCCGTGCCATCGCGGTGACCAGCGCGGTCAGCACGACGAACCCGACGACGCTGGCGATCGCCCAGCCCATGGCGGCCCTCCCCTGGACCGCGCCGCACATCCCGGGAGCCCGGCGTCCGCGGCGGTGACCGCAGGATCCCGCCGTCCCGGTTCCGCGACAAGTCGGTCCGCGCGACCCGCCGGGCGACGCGCCGACGCGCCGCCGGGTCCGGGCGGGTCGCGTCCCGCCCCCGCCCCCGCGCGGCAGGGCGCGACCGGCGCGTCAGCTGACCAGGGCCTGGGTCGCGGACTCCTTGAGCTTGGCGTTCGCCCACCGCATCTGCCGCAGGGTGTCGGGGTGGCAGCGCCGGGCCAGCTCGAACAGCTCCCGCCGCCGGGCTCCCTGCGCGGCCTGGGCGAGCAGCTCCCAGTCCAGCGAGACCCCCGCGGCCTCCCGGTGGACGTGCCGCAGGTCGGCGAGCAGCAGCAGCCCCGGCTCGGACCGGCGCCGCAGCAGGTCGGCCGTCGTCTGCCGGAGCGTCTCCAGGACCCCCGGGTCGCCCGGCGGCTCCGGGTCGAGGTCGACGCCGAAGTCGCGGCCGACCCGTGCCAGCTCGGTGACGTGCCGCTGCGACCAGGCGGCGACGTCCCGGGCGACGTGGAAGACCTCGTGGTCGGAGGCGTGCCGGTCCGAGACGGCGAGCAGCGTGCGCGCCAGCCCGGTCTCGGACCGGTGCAGCTCCTCGATCGCCAGTCCCAGCTTCACCGGACCCCCTCCCGCTCCTCCACGAGCGCCGCGTCGCCGCCGCGGGTGGGCGGCACGTCCGCCGCGACCGGCCGCGAACCGGTGGTGGTCGGCGCCGGGGCCGGCGTGCCGTCGGAGGCGGCCAGCCGGGTCACCGCGGCGGCCGCCGTCTTGAAGATCGGCTGCTTGGACACCGGGTCCCAGTCGGTCGGGGTGAGCTGGTTGGCGGCCCGGTCCGGCTCCTCTCCGCCGGCCCGGTCCCAGTACCCGTAGTGGAACGGCAGGAACAGCACCCCCGGCCGGATGCCGCTCACCCGCAGCCGCGCCTCGACCCGGCCGCGCGGGGTGGACACCTCGAGCAGGTCGCCCTCGCCCCAGCCGCGGTCGGCGGCGTCGGAGGCCGACATCTCCACCCAGACCTCCGGCGCGGCGGCCCGCAGCTGCGGCGCCCGGCCGGTCTTGGTGCGGGTGTGGAACTGGTAGAGGGTCCGGCCGGTGACCAGCTGGAACGGGTGCTCCTGGTCGGGCAGCTCGTGGGGCGGGACGTACTCGGCCGCCTTGAGCACCGCCTTCCCCTCGGGGTTGAGCGCGCGGTACTCGGTCTCGTCGAGCGGGGCGCCGGTGACCATGTCGCGGCCGTAGCTCTCGCAGTACTCGGGGTGCGCGGAGAACCGGCCGTCGGCGTAGAGCCGCTCGGTGCCCTCGGGCGCGTCCTCGGTGACCGGCCACTGGATGCCGTTGCGTTCGCGCAGCTTCGTGTAGGACAGGCCGCTGTAGTCGCAAGGCCGGCCGCGGGAGCACTCCTTCCAGCCCTCGAAGGCGCCCTCGGGGTCGTCCCACTTCACCAGCGGGGCGCCGTCCTTGTCCCGCAGGTCCAGCCGGCGGGCGAAGTCGACGAGGACGTCCAGGTCGGGCCGGGCCTCCCCCGGCGGGTCGACCGCCTTCTCCGACAGGTGCACGGTCCGGTCGGCGTTGGTGAACGTGCCGGTCTTCTCGCCCCACAGGGCCGCGGGCAGGACGACGTCGGCCAGCTGGGCGGTCTCGGTCAGGAAGGCGTCCTGCACGACGAGGAACAGCCGCTCCTGGGCCAGGATCGAGCGGATCCGCCCCAGCTCGGGCAGCGACACCGCGGGGTTGGTCGCCTGCACCCACAGGAACCGCAGCGACCCCTCCTCGGCGTGCCGGAACACCTGCATCGCGTGCGTCGGCGGCGAGTAGGAGGGGATGTCGAACGGGTCGAGGTTCCAGACCCGGGCCAGGTCGGCGACCTGGGCGTCGTCGGACCAGTTGCGGAAGCCGGCGAGGTCGCCGTCCGCCCCGGCCTCGCGGGTGTTCTCCGCGGTGGGCTGGCCGTTCATCTGCAGGATCCCGCAGCCGGGCCTGCCGAGCATGCCTCGTACCAGGTTGAGGTTGTTGACCTGCACGGCGGCCGCGGTGGCCTGGTGCGACTGGTAGAAGCCCTGCAGCACGGTGGACAGCAGCCGCTCGGCCGTCCCGAGGACGCGGGCGGCCTCCCGGATCCGCGCGGCCGGGACGTCGCACACCTGCTCGGCCACCTCGGGCGGGTAGTCGCGGACCCGCTCCGCCAGCTCGTCGAACCCGACGGTGTGCGCCTCGACGTAGTCCCGGTCGACCCACCCGCGGGCGATGACCTCGTGCAGCAGCGCGTTCATCAGCACGACGTTGGTGCCCGGCCGCGGCGCGAGGTGCACGGTCGCCGCGCGGGCCACCGGCGTCTCCCGCGGGTCGACGCACACGATCGCCGGCGGGTGGGGGCCGGCCAGCCGGTCGAGGATCCGGGCCCACAGCACGGTCTGGGTCTCGGCGACGTTGTGCCCGAACAGCGCGATGACGTCGGCGTGGTCCACGTCGGCGTAGGAGCCGGGCTGGCCGTCGCAGGCGAAGGTCTCCTTGAGCGCCGCCGCGGCGGTGGCGGTGCACAGCCGGGTGTTGCCGTCGACGTGGTTGGTGCCGATGCCGCCGTGGGCGATGAGCCCGAGCGTGTAGTACTCCTCGAGGAACAGCTGGCCGGACGTGTAGAAGCCGATCGCGCTGGCGCCCTGCTCGTCGAGCAGGTCCCGGCACCGGCCCACGACGGCGTCCATCGCGGTGTCCCAGTCGGTCTCGACCAGGTCGCCGTCCCGCCGGACCAGCGGCCGGGTCAGCCGCTCGGGCGAGGAGTTGGCCTGCCAGCCGAACAGGTCCTTCGGGTCGAGCCGGCCGTGGTTGACCCGGTCCTCGGCACGGCCGCGGACGCCGACGACGCGGCCGTCCTTGACCGCGATGTCCAGGCCGTCCCCGTTGCTGTGCAGGACCGCCGCCGAGGGCACCCAGCGGTCGACGTCGTCCTCGGTCAGGCCGTCGGCGAGGTGGGTGTCCACCCGCACCGGCCAGGTCTCCCCCGGCCCGTACGGCGTCCTCGTCCCCCACGGCTCGGCGATCCGGTCGATGCGCGCCATGCGAGGTCCTCTCGTCGGTGCCGGGCGGTCCGCAGGGGCCATCTCCGCGGGCCGGTGCCGTCAAACGGCCTGCCGGACGGGGCACCGACCGGTTCGGCCGGATGACCGGGGGTAACCCCGCCGCGGGTCGAGCCGCGGCCCCGCAGCCCCGGCTCCCGGAGGTCCCGCAGACGTGTCCGACACGCCCACCCCCGAGCTGCAGACCATGCCGCTCGGCCTGTACGACCTGGTCACCTACTCGATCGCCGGCGCGGGCCTCGCCCTGGTCGCCTACCTCCTCTACTCGTGGACCAGCCGGGACGAGGTCGGTGCCCGCTACCGCCCCGCCGTGCTCGCCGGCCTGTGCGTCGCCGGTGTCGCCGCGCTGTCGTACCTGGTGCTGTACCTCACGTGGGACACCGGCTTCGACCTGCGGGACGGCGTCCTCGTCCCCAACGCGGAGGCGCGCGCGACGCTGTACCCGCGCTACGCCGACTGGTCGGTGACCGTCCCGCTGCTGACCGCGGAACTGCTGGCCGTCTGCTCGCTCACCGGGGCCCGGGCGCGCACCCTGCGGTTCACCACGATGGCCGCGGCCTTCCTCATGATCCTCACCGGCTTCCTGGGCAGCCAGGTGCTGGCGCAGGGCCGCGACGTCGGCGCGCTGGTGCTGTGGGGCTGCATCAGCACCGTCTTCTACGCCTACCTGTACGTCGCGCTGATCGGCGCCGTCCGCGCCTCGACCGGCTCGATGAGCGTCGAGGCCGGGACCAGCCTGCGCAACGCGGCGATCGTGCTGCTGGCCGCCTTCGGCGTCTACCCGCTGGTCTACGCCGTCCCGGTGTTCGTCGACGTCACGCCCGCCTGGCTCACCGGCATGCAGGTGGCCTACTCCGCCGCCGACGTGCTGGCCAAGGTCGGCTTCGGCGTGCTGGTGCACAAGGTGGCCAAGCTGCGCACCGCCGAGGACGTCGCCGCCGGCGTCGACACCCACCCGGAGTCGGTGTGGGTGAGCAACGTGCACCAGAGCGAGGCCGTGCTGCCGGGCACGCAGGCCGAGCACCGCAGCACCCGCTTCGAGGACAACACCGTCGACGACGCCCCGGTGTTCGCCACGCACCCGGCCTACCCGCACGAGCACCACGAGGTCGAGCACCTGCCCGAGCGGGACCCCGGCAGCCGGGTCTCCGCCGGCCGGTACGGGGGCGCCTGGACGGCCGACCGGACCTGACCGTGCCGTCGCCCGAGGGACCGCTCGCGGCTCCCGCGCGGGCCGCCACCGCCGTCTCGCTGACCGCGGTGGCGGCAGTGGTGGCCGTCGAGGTCACCGTCGGCTGGGGAGACCTGGCCTGGCTGCCGCTGGTGGCGGGCCTGCTGCTGGGCCTCCCGCACGGGGCGGTCGACCACCTGGTGCCCGGCTCCCGGCTGCCGCGGCCGGCGCTGGTCGCGCTCGGCTACGCCGCCGTGGCCGCCGCCGGGTGGCTGCTGTTCCGGGCGGCGCCGGGGCCGGGGCTGCTGGTCTTCGTGCTCGTGGCGACCTGGCACTTCGGCACCGGGGAGACCGCCTTCGCCGACCTGCGGGCGGGCCGCCCGGTGCACCGGCAGGCGACGGCGTCGGCGGTGCTGGGCGCGCTGGTGCTGCTCGTCCCCCTGGCGCGCGGGGCGCACGAGGCGGCGCCGGTCGTGGCCGCGGTCGTGCCCGGGAGCAGCGGCGTCCTGCCGGCCGCCGTCGTGGCGACGGTGCTGGTCACGGTGCTCCCGGCGGCCGCCGCGCTGGCCGCGGAGCGGCTGCTGGCCGGGCGGTGGCTGGAGGCCGCCGAGGTCGCCGCCCTGCTGGTGCTCGTCCTCGTCGTCCCGCCGTTCGCGGCCTTCGGCGCGTGGTTCGGCTGCTGGCACGCCGTCCGCCACGTCGCCCGCCTCGTCGCCGCGGACCCGGCGGACGCGGACGACCTGGCCCGCGGCCGGCTCGGCGCCCCGCTGCGCCGGTTCGCCGCCGCCGCGGCGCTGCCCACCGTCGCGGTGCTCGCGGTGCTGGCGCTGCTGTGGCCGGCCGCGGGAGGCTGGCGCGGGTCCCTGGCCACCGCCCTGCCGGTCCTGGCGGCGCTCACGCTCCCGCACGCGCTCGTCGTCGCCCGGCTCGACCGGACGGCGCGCCGGGACCCACCGCCCGGGACGGCGCCCGCCGCCCCGGCCCGACGCAGGGAACGGAGACCGACGTGACCGCCGCCGCCCAGATGCTCGACACCTACCCGGCCGACCTCGGCGGCATCGACCGCGAACGGCTGACCGCCTGCATCGAGGCGTGCGTCGAGTGCGCGCAGGCGTGCACCGCGTGCGCCGACGCCTGCCTGTCCGAGGAGATGGTCGCCGAGCTCCGGAAGTGCATCCGCACGAACCTGGACTGCGCCGACGTCTGCGAGGCCACCGGGCGGGTGCTGTCCCGGCACACCGGGTACGACGCGAACCTCACCCGCACCGTCCTCGAGGCGTGCGCCGCCGCCTGCCGCGCCTGCGGCGACGAGTGCGCCTCCCACTCCGGGATGCACGAGCACTGCCGGGTCTGCGCGGAGTCCTGCCGGCGCTGCGAGCAGGCCTGCCGCGACCTGGTCGCCACCCTCGGCTGACCGGCCCGCGGGCGCATGGCAGCGTGTGCTCCCGTGGTGAACGTCCTCTCCATCCAGTCGCACGTCGCCTACGGCCACGTGGGCAACTCCTCGGCGGTCTTCCCGCTGCAGCGCCTCGGCGTCGAGGTCTGGCCGGTGCACACCGTGCAGTTCTCCAACCACACCGGCTACGGCGCGTGGACCGGGCGGGTGTTCGACGGCCAGGCGATCGAGGAGGTCGTCGACGGCATCGCCGACCGCGGCGTGCTGGGCACCGCCGACGCCGTCCTGTCCGGTTACCTCGGCTCGGCCGACATCGGCCACGCCGTGGTCGGCACGGTGGGGCGGGTGCGCGCGGCCAACCCCGACGCCGTGTACGCCTGCGACCCGGTCATCGGCGACGTCGGCCGCGGCGTGTTCGTGCGGCCGGGCATCGAGGAGTTCATGCGCGAGGTCGCCGTCCCGGCGGCCGACGTCGTCACCCCCAACCACTACGAGCTCGACCTGCTCGCGCGGACGACGACCCGCACGCTCGCCGAGGTGCAGGACGCCGTCGCCGCGGTGCAGGCGCTGGGCCCGCGGGTGGTGCTGACGACGTCGCTGGTCGCCGACGACACCCCCGACGACGCCGTCGACCTGCTCGCCTCCGAGGGCGGCCGCCACTTCCGCGTGCGCACGCCGCGGCTGTCGGTGTCGGTCAACGGCGCCGGCGACGCGATCGCGGCGCTGTTCCTCGCGCACTGGCTGGACACCCGCTCCGCCGGCGAGGCGCTCGGCCGGGCCGCGGCCAGCGTCTGGGGGCTGCTGCGGCGCACCGAGGAGGCCGGCTCGCGGGAGATCCTGCTGGTCGCCGCCCAGGACGAGTTCGTGTCCCCGTCGCGGACCTTCCCCGTCGACGAGGTCTGACGGAGGACCACCCCTCCTCTCACCCAGCGAGCGGGCCCGCACCGACCTAGCGTCCCCCCGTGGACCTGTTCCGGACGAAGTCGGTGGAGGCCGTCCGCGCGGACGCCGGGGACGACGAGGGGGCGCCCGACGGCGGCGGGCACCTGCGCAAGCGGCTGTCCGCGAGACACCTGGTCGGGTTCGGCATCGGCATCGTCATCGGCACCGGGATCTTCACGCTCACCGGCGTGACGGCGAAGAACAGCGCCGGCCCGGCGGTGGTGGTCTCCTTCGCCGTCGCCGGGCTGGTCGCCCTGCTCGCGGCGGTCTGCTACGCCGAGCTGGCCTCGGCCGTGCCGACGGCGGGGAGCGCGTACACCTACACCTACGCCACGGTCGGCGAGGTCGTCGCCTGGATCATCGGCTGGGACCTGTTCCTCGAGTTCGCCCTCGGCGCGGCCGTGGTCGCCCGCGGCTGGTCGGGCTACGTCGGCAACCTGCTGGACCTGCCGCCGTCGCTGTTCGGCGAGACCGCCACGGTGAACCTGGGCGCGGCGGCGATCGTCGTCGTCCTGACGCTCGTGGCGGTGCTGGGCATCCGCGAGTCGGCGCGGGTCACCGGCGTGCTCGTCGTCGTCAAGGTCGCCGTCTGCCTGTTCGTCATCCTGGCCGGGGTCTGGTTCGTCCGCGGCGCCAACCTCACCCCGTTCGTGCCGCCGTCGGAGCCGGCCGAGAGCGGCAGCGGGCTGACCCGGCCGCTCATCGAGGTGATCGCCGGCCTGGAGCCGGTCGCGTTCGGCGTCGGCGGGGTGCTCACCGCCGCGGCCGTCGTCTTCTTCGCCTACACCGGCTTCGAGGCGGTGGCCAACCTGTCGGAGGAGACCCGGCGCCCGGCGCGGGACGTGCCGCTCGGCCTGCTCGGCACCCTCGGGCTGGCCACGGCGCTCTACGTGGGCGTCGCGTTCGTCGTCGTCGGGATGGTCGAGTACACCGACATCGACGAGGGCGCGCCGATCGCCGACGCGTTCGACCAGGTGGGGCTGGGCTGGGCGTCGTCGCTGGTGTCGATCGCCGCGGTGGCCGGGCTGACCTCGGTGATCCTGGTCGACCTGATCACCATCGGCCGGATCGGGTTCGCCATGGGCCGCGACGGGCTGCTGCCGCCGGCGGTGGCCCGGGTCAGCCCGCGCAGCGGCGTCCCGGCGCGGGTCACGCTGCTGTTCGCCGTCCTGGTGCTGGTGCTGGCGACGTTCGTGCCGCTCGGGACGCTGGCCGACCTGGTCAGCATCGGCACCCTGTTCGCCTTCCTGCTGGTGGCGGTCGCGGTGCCGGTGCTGCGCCGCACCCGCCCGCAGCTCGAGCGGCCCTTCCGGGTGCCCTTCTCCCCCGTGCTGCCGGCCCTCGCCGCGCTGGCCTGCCTCTACCTGATGCTCAACCTGAGCATCGAGACGTGGCTGCGGTTCCTGGCCTGGCTCGCGCTCGGGATGCTGGTGTACGTGGCCTACGGCTACCGGCACTCCCGGGTCCGTCTGGCCGCACGGGAGCGGGCCGCCGAGCGGGCGTGACCGCCCGGCGGCGTGCCCGACACGCGTGCGACGGGCGGCCCGGGCGAGGACGATGGGCTCATGACCGCTGAGGACCGGGCGCGGGAGGCCGCCGAGCGCGCGGAGGCGGCCGGCCGGCGCACCCGCGAGCTGGCCGACCGGCTGCTCCGCCTGGACTCGGGCCAGGTCCCGTCCGAGCACGACGTCCGGGCGGCGCAGGAGGCGGCCGAGGACTCCGCCGCCCGCGCGGAGGCGGCCCACCGCCGCGCCGCCGCGCGGCACGAGCACTCCTCGCAGCTGCACGAGCGCACGGCCCGGCTGCACGACGCCGCCGCCGACCGCGGCATCGGCGACGCCGCGGAGCACCGCCGCCAGGCGGCCCACCACCGCGACGAGGCCGAGGAGGACCGGCGGCAGGCGACCACCGACGCCGGGAGGGCCGGCCGGGAGTCCTCGCCGTGAGCACCGACCCGCTGCACCCGCTGCCGGCCCCGCGCGTCGTCGACGACCTCGCCGAGCTCGCCGTCGCGCACGAGGAGCTGCGGGTCGCCGAGGAGGAGCTGCGCGCGCAGCAGGAGGAGATCGCCCGGCTGGTCGAGCGCTTCGACGGCGAGCGCCGGTGGCACGAGCACGTCGCCGCGGTCCTGCCGGTCGGACTGTTCGTCACCGACGGCACGGGCAAGCTGGTGGAGGTCAACCCGGCGCTGGCCGCACTCGTCGGGGTCTCCGTCGCCCGGCTCGCCGGCAAGCCGCTGACCGTCTACCTCGAGCCCCGGGACGTGCCCGGCCTCCGGTCCGCGCTGCGCGGGCTCGGGTCGGGGCAGGCCGCCGAGTACCGCGCCCCGGTCACCGTCCGCGGTCGCAGTGGCGCGAGCGCCGCGGGGCAGCTGTTCGGCGCGCCGGACGTGGTCGACCCGGACCCGCTGCGGGCGCGGATCCGCTGGGTGCTGGTCACCGACGACAGCGGCATCCCGCTCGGCCCGCCCGAGGTCCCCGGCGGCGCGTCCGCCGCCCGCGACGCGGAGGGCACGCCGGTCACCGTGGCCGAGGCGCTCACCCAGCTGACCCGGCTGGCCGGCACCGACGGGGACCGCCGGCAGCTGCTCGGCCGGATGGCGGCGCTCGCCCGGACCGCCGTCCCGGCGGCGAACTGGGTGAGCATCACCATCGGCTCCCCCGCGGCGCCGCGGTTCCTCGGCAGCGACTCCACGGTCGCCCAGGAGGCAGACGGGCGGCAGATGCGCGCCGAGCAGGGCCCCTGCCTGGACGCCGCCGCCACCGGTGAGGTCGTCGCCACCGGTGACCTGCGCACCGACCCCCGCTGGCCGGCGCTGGCCCGGCTCGCCGCGGTCGGCCCGGTGCGCAGCGTCCTCGCCGTGCCGCTGGCGCTGACCGGCGAGCCGACCGGCGTGCTCAACGTCTACTCGCCCCGGGCCGACGCCTTCGGGTCCGCGGACCGGCGGATCGCCGAGCTGGTGGCGGTGGCGCTCGCGGCCGTGCTGCAGGAGGTCAGCGAGCGGGAGGCGCTGCACCGGCTCACCGCCAACCTCGAGCAGGCGCTGGCCTCGCGGGCGGTCATCGACCAGGCCAAGGGCGTGCTCATGGGCCGGCTCGGCGTCGGCGCCGACGACGCGTTCGCCCGGTTGGTCACCCTGAGCAACCGGCTCAACGTCAAGGTCCGCGACCTCGCCCAGCTCGTGGTCGAGGGACACGCCGACGAGGTCATCGCCGCCGCGCACTGATCAGTCGACGGGGTCCATGAGGACGACGGCGCCGCCCTGCCCGGCGCCGGGTGCGAAGGCGCTCACCGTCACCCGGACCTGCACCGGCCGCCCCCGCCGGTTGACCGCGCGCAGCTCCACGGTCTCGTGGGAGGACCCCTCGCCGGCCACCTGGCGGCGCAGCAGCGGGTGCAGGCTCGACACGGGCAGACCGATGTCCAGGTTGAGCAGGTACTGGCCGCTGACCTCGTCCTGGCGCAGGCCCCACAGGTCCTCGGCCGCGGCGTTCCACGCCAGCACCCGCAGGTCCCGGTCCACGACGACGACGCCGGCGCGGAAGCTGGAGAGCACGCCGGTCATGAACTCGTTGAGCGTGGCGACCTCGTCGGTGCTGGCGCGCAGCTCCTCGTTGGTCGTGTGGAGCTCGTCGTTCATCGACTGGAGCTCCTCGTTCATCGTCTCCAGCTCCTCGTTGGTCGACTGGAGCTCCTCGTTGGTGGTCTCCAGCTCCTCGACCGTCGACTGCAGCTCCTCGTTGGTGGTCTCCAGCTCCTCGTTGGTCGACTGCAGCTCCTCGTAGGCGGTCTCCAGCTGCCGGTTGGCGTACTCCAGCTCCCGCTGCAGCCGCCGGTAGGGGGTGACGTCCTCGAACACGACCGTGACGCCGAGCGGGCTGCCGTCCTCGCGGGACAGGGGGACCACCTGGACGTCGAAGACGAGGGCCTCCGTGCCCGCCTGGTGCCGCTCCACGCCGCGCAGCCACACGGCGCGCCGGCTGCTCACCGCCTCGGCGATCGCGCCGCGCAGCTCGACCGGGCGGTAGGACACCTCGAGGTCCTGGAACGGCCGGCCGACGTCGCGCTCGTCGACGTGGAACAGCCGCTGGGCGTGGTGGTTGACCAGGGCCAGCCGGCCGTCGGCGTCGAGGACCAGCTGCGCGCCCGGGGAGGCGAGCATCGCCTGGCGCCGCAGCCGGGACAGGTCGCCGATCCCGCCGTCGAGGTCGCTGCGCGGAACGGCCGGGACCGCCCGGCGCTCGGTCTGCCCCCCGCCGTCGCGCTTCCGGAAGAACCGGCGGGTGAGGTCGACCGGGACGAACAACTGGGCGTGGGAGAGCAGCATCTCGGCCTTGCCGAGGAAGAGCAGCCCGTGCGGGGCGAGCGCGAAGTGCAGCCGGCCGAGGATGCGGTTCTGCGTCTCCGCGTTGAAGTACATGAGCGTGTTGCGGCACAGCAGCAGGTCCACGTGCGAGATGGGCGCGTCCTGCACGAGGTCGTTGCGGCCGAAGATGACCGAGCGCCGCAGGTCCTTGCGGAAGGCGAACCGGGTGCCCTCCTGGGTGAAGTACCGCTCCACCTGCTCGGGCATCAGGCCCGCCATCTCGCGCTCGGTGAACAGCGCCTGGCGGGCCTGGGCCAGCGCCTCCTCGTCGACGTCGGTGGCGTAGATCTTCACCCGCTCGCGGAACTCGTCGATGCCGAGCGCCTCGGCCAGCAGGATCGCGAGGCTGTAGGCCTCCTGGCCCGACGCGGAGCCCGCGCTCCACACCCGGATCCGCGGGCCGGCCGAGGCCAGCAGGCCCGGCAGCAGCTGGTCGCGCAGGTGGTCCCAGGCCGGGCGGTCGCGGAAGAAGCTCGTGACGTTGATGAGGATCGTGTTGAACAGCGGCGCGAACTCGTCGGGGTGGACCTCGAGGAAGTCCTGGTACTCGGCGACCGACGTCGTGCCGACCTCGGCCATGCGCCGGCGCACCCGGCGGACCAGGCTCGGCCGCTTGTAGCCGGTGAAGTCGAAGCCGCGCCGCTCGCGCAGGTACACCAGCAGCGACTCGAAGTCGGGGTCGACGCCGGCCGCGGCGTCGACGAAGGCGTCGGGCTCGGCGTCGTCGGGCTCGGCGTCGTCGACCAGCAGGTCGTCGTCCTCCGCCGCGTCGCGGGCGGGCAGGTCGTCGGTCGTCACGTCGCCTCCGCCCGGGTCGGGGGTCGTCCCGTCGTCGGTCACCGGGTCCCCGTCCCGCCGTCTCTCCTCGGCCACGGGTCAGGCCCCCGCCGCGCCCGCAGCGGGGTCGCCGAGCCCGTCGTCGACCTGGTCCGGGACGCCCTCGCCGTTCAGCGCACCGCGCTCGAGCAGGTCCCGCAGCAGCGCGGCGGCCCCCAGCGCCTCGTCGTGCCGGCGCCGGAAGGCGAGCGCGCTGTGCCGGTGTCCGCCGTCCTCCGCGCGCAGGCCCATGCGCAGGCTCAGCGCCGCCTGCTCCTCCAGGCCGCGCAGCGCCATCCACAGCGCGCCCTCCAGCGCCTGCGCCTGCTCGGCGGCCAGCGCCTCGGGCGACCAGGCGTGGCCGACGCGGCACCGGTACCGCTCCATGCCGCCCTCGCTGATCGAGAACAGCGCGCCGTGGCAGCTGGGGCAGCCGAAGCCCGACGGCGTCCCCGGCCGCGCGTCCTCGTCCATCGCCTCGCCGTCGAGTCGGGCCATCTCCGTCTCCGTCGTCATGAGGGGGGTGGGTGCCGGGGCGACGGCGTCGACCTCCTCGCGCACCAGCCGGTCCAACAGCTGGGGCAGCTCGGCGAGTGCGGCGACGTGGTCGGCCCCGCCGACCTCCACCGCGTGCAGCGGCATGCTCGGGTAGAGGGCCTCCCCCGGGTCCTGCGCGACGGTCGCCCCGCCCCGGGCGCGGACGGCGATCGTGCCCGCGGTGCCGTCGTCGAGCGCGCCGGACAGGACGACCGAGACCACCCGGGGGCCGTGCGCGCGGGCGGCCGAGCGGAACAGGACGTCGACCGCCGGCCGGCAGCCGTTCTCGCGCGGTCCCCGGGAGAGCCGCACGTGGCCGTCGGCCACCATCAGGTGCCGGTCCGGCACGGCGACGACGACCGTGCCGGGCTCCAGCCGCATCCCGTCCTCGGCCGCGGACACCCGCAGCGCGGACACCCGCGCGAGGATGGCCGGCAGCGCGCTGCGGCCGCTGGAGGGCATGTGCAGCACCACCAGGACCGCGGCGGGCAGGTCCTGCGGGAGGCCGGCGAGCAGGTCGCGCAGCGCCTCGACGCCGCCGGCCGAGGCGCCGATCACCACCAGGTCGCGGTGCATCCGGTACCGCCTCCTCCGTGCCGGACGCCCTCCTGGCTCACGGGGGCGTCAACGGAACCGTAGTTGCCTCCCGGCCGGCTGACCGCGTGGCGTGCGCGGGTCGCCCGCGAGGATGTCGTCATGGACCTCAACGCCGACCTCGGGGAGTCCTTCGGTGCGTGGACCCTCGGCGACGACGCCGCGATGCTGCAGGTGGTGACCAGCGCGAACGTCGCCTGCGGCTTCCACGCCGGCGACCCGCTGACGCTGCGGCGGGTGTGCGCGCAGGCCGCGGACGCCGGCGTCGCGATCGGGGCGCAGGTGTCCTACCGGGACCTCGCCGGCTTCGGCCGCCGGTTCCTCGACGCCGCGCCCGACGAGCTCGCCGCCGACGTGCTCTACCAGCTCGGCGCGCTCGACGGCCTGGCGCGGGTGGCGGGGACGCGGGTGCGCTACGTCAAGCCGCACGGGGCGCTGTACAACGCGGTCGTCGCGCACGAGGAGCAGGCCGCGGCCGTGGTGTCCGCCGTCGCCGCGTACGACAGGTCGCTGCCCGTGCTGGGGCTGCCGGGCTCGGTGTTCCTGCGGCTGGCCGGCGAGGCGGGGCTGCCCACGGTGGCCGAGGCGTTCGCCGACCGCGCCTACACCCCGGCCGGCACGCTGGTCCCCCGCCGGCAGCCGGGTGCGGTGCTCACCGATGCCGGCGAGATCGCCCGGCGGTGCGTGGCGATGGCCGCCGGGGAGCCGGTGACCGACGTCGACGGCGGCCCGCTGGTGCTGGCGCCGGACTCGATCTGCGTGCACGGCGACACCCCGGGCGCGGTGGCGATCGCCCGGGAGGTGCGGGCGGCGCTCACCGGCGCCGGCGTCGCGCTGGCGCCGTTCGCCTGATGCGCGTCCTGCCGAGCGGGTCGTCCGCGCTGCTGGTGGAGCTCGACGACCTCGACGCCGTCCTCGGCTTCTGCGCCGCGCTGCGCGACCGGGCGCTGCCTGGCGTCGTCGACGTCGTCCCGGCCGCGCGGACGGTGCTGGTGGTGGCCGACGGCGACCTCGCCGACGTGCGGGCCGCGCTCGAGCGGCTGCCGTGGCGGCCCGGCCGGGCGGGCACCGGCGAGCGGGTCGAGCTGCCGGTCCGCTACGACGGCGCCGACCTCGCCGACGTCGCGGAGCTGCTCGGCACCGACCCCGACGGCGTCGTCGCGGCGCACAGCGGACGGGAGTGGACCGTGGCGTTCTGCGGCTTCTCGCCGGGGTTCGGCTACTGCGTCCCCGACGGGCCGCCCTGGGACGTGCCGCGGCTGGCCACCCCGCGCACCCGGGTGCCGGCCGGGTCGGTGGCGCTGGCCGGCGGGTTCACCGGGGTCTACCCGAGCGCGTCGCCGGGCGGGTGGCGGCTGGTCGGGCGCACCGACGTCGCGGTGTTCGACCTGGCCCGCGACCCGGCCGCGCTGCTGCGCCCGGGCGTGCGGGTGCGGTTCGTGCCGTGCTGACCGTGCTGTCCCCCGGCCCGCTGACCACGGTGCAGGACCGCGGCCGGCCCGGGCTCGGCGGGATCGGCGTGGGCCGGTCGGGGGCCGCCGACCGCGCCGCGGCCGCGCTGGCGAACCGGCTGGTGGGCAACCACCCCGCGGCCGCGGTGCTGGAGGTGACCCTCGGCGGGCTGGTCGTGCGCGCCGGGGCGGACCTGCTCGTCGTCACCACGGGCGCGCGGTGCCCGGGGTCGCCGGTGCACGCCGCGCCCGGCCTGCTCCGCGCCGGGGCGACGCTGGCGCTCGGGACGCCGGCCGCCGGGCTGCGGACCTACCTCGCCGTCCGCGGCGGGATCGCCGTCCCGCCGGTGCTGGGCTCGCGGTCCACCGACGTGCTCTCCGGCCTGGGCCCGGCGCCGCTGCGCGCCGGTGACGTCCTGCCGGTCGGGGACGACGCCGGCCCGCTGCCCGGCGTCGACCTCGCGCCGGTCGCCGACCCGCCCGCCGGGGAGGTGACCGTGCGGCTGCTGCCCGGCCCGCGCGCCGACTGGCTGACGGGGGCGGCGCTGGACGCGCTCGGGACGGCCGCGTGGACGGTCACCGCGGAGAGCAACCGGGTGGGGCTGCGGCTGGCCGGCCCGTGGCTGGACCGCGCGGTCGGGGGCGAGCTGGCCAGCGAGGGGCTGGTCCGCGGCGCGGTGCAGGTGCCGCCGTCCGGGCAGCCGGTGCTGTTCCTCGCCGACGCGCCGGTGACCGGCGGCTACCCGGTGGCCGGCTACGTCGCCGACGGCGACGTCGACCGCTGCGCGCAGCTGCGCCCGGGGCAGTCGCTGCGGCTCCGGCGCTAGGCGCGCAGCAGCGTGACGTCGACGGTCAGGGTGCGGAACGGGTTAGGCAGGCCGAGGGCGGCGGCGCGTTCGGCGTCGTCGACCTCGGGCACGTCCCGGACGAGGCTCTCCTTGACCCCGAACACCGCGTCGGAGTCGAGGTAGGGGCTGTCGGCGACGAACACGTGCGTGGTCACCGGCCGGTACCCCGGCGCCGCGGCGATGACGTGCAGGTGCGCGGGCCGGTTGGGGTGCCGACCGGTGGCGGCGAGCAGCTGCCCGACCGGTCCGTCGTCGGGGATGGGGTACCAGCGCGGGACGACCGAGCGGAACCAGAAGCGGCCGTCGTCGTCGGCGGTGAACAGCCCGCGCAGGTTGCCCGGCGGCTGGACGTCCGGCTGCTGGACGTCGTAGAAGCCGTCCGCGTTGGCCTGCCAGACGTCGACGGTGGCGCCGGCCAGCGGCTCGCCGTCCGGGCCGGTGACCCGCCCCGAGACCAGGCACGGGGTGCCCCTCCCGTCGAGGGCGATGTCGTCGCCGAGCTGCCGCTCCGGCGACTCGACCTGGTGGAAGGGGCCGAGCACGGTAGACTCGGTGCCGGTGCCGCCGCTGCGGTGGTTGATCGTCTCCACGAGCATCGAGACGCCGAGGACGTCGGAGAGCAGGACGAACTCCTGCCGCACGGCGTCGCTGGTGTGGCCGGTGCGGGTGAGGAAGTCGATCGCCGCGGCCCACTCCTCCTCGGTGAGCTCGACGTCCTTGACGAAGGCGTGCAGGTGACGGACCAGCGACGTCACCACCTGCCGCAGCCGGGGGTCCGGGGTGCCCGCGAAGCTGGCGGCGACGACGTCGGCCGAGCGCTCCTCGCTGAACAGCTCGTGCATGCCGGCCACTCTCCCGGGGCCGTGCACCTGCGCGGAAGTGCACGGCCCCGGGCGCTCAGAACGGGTAGGCGGGCAGGTCGCCGCGCAAGGTGACCCACTGGGTCTCGGTGAACGCCTCGATGTTGGCCTGCGGCCCGCCGTGCCGGGAGCCGGTGCCGGACGCGCCGACGCCGCCGAACGGGGCGACCGCCTCGTCGTTGACCGTCTGGTCGTTGATGTGCACGAGCCCGGACGGGATGCGCTCGGCGAGCTCGAGGCCGGCGTAGACGTCGCGGGTGAGGATGCCGAGGCTCAGGCCGTACTCGGTGCCGGCGGCGAGCTCGGCGACCTCGTCGAGGCTGGAGAACGGCGTCACCGGGGCGACCGGCCCGAAGATCTCCTCCTGGTAGGCCGGGTGGTCGATCGCGACGCCGCCGAGGACGGTCGGCCGGTAGAACAGCCCCTCGTAGGTGCCGCCGGTGCGCACGGTGGCGCCCCGGTCGACGCTGGCGGTGACCAGGCCGTGCACGCGGTCGCGCTGCCCGGCGTCGATGAGCGGGCCGAGCGCCACCTGCTCGCGGAACGGGTCACCGACCGGCAGCTTCTCGACCTTCTCGGTGAGGACGGCGGTGTACTCCTCGGCGATCGACTCGTGCACCAGGTGGCGGCTGGTGGCCATGCAGATCTGGCCCTGGTGGCTGAACGTGCCCCAGGCGCCGACGCCGGCCGCCGCGGTGACGTCGACGTCGGGCAGCACGATCAGCGCGGAGTTGCCGCCGAGCTCCAGGTGCGCGCGCTTGAGGTGCTGCCCGGCGAGCGCGCCGACGGCCCGGCCGGCCCTCGTCGAGCCGGTGAAGGCGATGACCCGCACCTGCGGCGCGGTGACCAGCGCCTCGCCGACGTCGGCGCCACCGGGCAGGACCTGGAAGACGCCGGCCGGCAGCCCGGCCTCCTCGAAGACGCGGGCGAAGACGGCGCCGCCGGAGATGGCCGTGCGCGGGTCGGGCTTGAGGACGACGGCGTTGCCGAGCGCCAGCGCCGGGGCGATCGCGCGAATGGCGAGGATGGTCGGCACGTTGAACGGCGCGATGACGCCGACGACGCCGGCCGGGACGCGGCGGGCGAAGCTCAGCCGCGGGGCGCCGGTGCGCAGCAGCTCCCCGTAGGGGTGGCTCGGCAGGGCGGAGGCCTCGTAGCACTCCTGGGCGCTGGTGTGGACCTGGAAGTCGCCGAACGGCTGGATCGCGCCGGACTCGCGGGCCAGCCAGCCCTTGATCTCGTCGGCGGCGTCCTCGAGCACCTGGCCGGCCCGGCGCAGGACCCGCGCGCGCTCCTCGAACGGGGCGGCGGCCCAGGCGCGCTGGGCTGCCGCCGCCCGCTCGGCTGCCGCGTGGACGTCCTCGGGGGTCGCCTTCCCCACCGGCGCGATGACGTCACCGGTGGCCGGCTCCACCGCGTCGTACGTGCCGCCGGACCCGTCGGTCCAGGCGCCGGTCCAGACCTTGCCCTGCCACGCGCCGTCGTCCAGGAGTGCCACGTCGTCCCTCTCTCGCGTCCTGCTGCTGGTCCCGCTGCTTCCCGTTGCGCCTGCGATCCTGGCGGAGGTGTCCCGTGACCGCCGCACAAGGGGTCGACGAGGTCTGTGGACGAGCCGCTGAGCTGGGGATTCGCGCTGCACGAGGCTGTTAGATCCACTGGGCTTCGATCATGTGTCCGGGTGGGCCGGGCGGCGGTGGCGTCCTCGACGAGGTCGCCGCGCTGGTCGCCGAGCGCAACCGGATCGACGCCCGGCTGGCCCGCGCGGTGCGGGCGGCGGAGCTGTCCCAGGCGCCGGAGCGCGACGGGCTGAGGTCGATGGCGTCGTGGCTGCGCGGGCACTGCCGGCTGTCGACGGCGGAGGCGTCGCGCCTGGTGCGCGCCGGGCGGGCCATGGAGCACCTGCCGGCGCTGGCCGAGGCCCACGACGCCGGACTGGTCACCGCCGAGCAGGTGGCCAGGGCTGCTGAGGCGGTGACCCCGGAGCGGCTGGCCTCCGCTGGCGAGCAGGGCGTGGACCTGACCGTGGTCGACGCGGTGTCCACCGGGGTGGCGGTCCAGCAGCCGCACGCCGACCTCGTCGCGGTGGTCCAGCACTACCTCGACGCCCTCGCCGCCGGGTCGCTGCCGCAGCTGCGCGGGCACAAGCCGCAGGTCGCCGTCGTCGTGGACCTGGCGGACCTGGTCGACCCGCACGGGCGTCCGGACGCCGGGCGGATGGGCTTCGGCGCCACCGTCTCCGCCGCCCGGGCCCGGTGGCTGGCCTGCGACGGCGCGGTGTCCCGGGTGGTGTCCGGCCCCGACGGCGCCCCGCTGGAGAACTCGGCGCTGCTGTGCGAACGCCACCACACCGAGGTCCACCACGGCTTCCGGGTCGAGCGGCGACCGGACGGCCGATGGCGCACCCACCGGCCCGACGGCACCGAGATCACCACCCCGGCACCCCTGCTCGCCCCCGCCGCCTGAGCGCGTCCCGGGGCCCGGCCCGCCCTCCCGCCGTCAGGTCTCGGACCAGACGCCGAGCCGGTTGCCGCTCGGGTCGGTGAAGGAGAACCGGCGCCCGCCGGGGAACGCGTACGGGCCGTCGACGACGCGGCCGCCGGCGCTCGTGACGGCGTCCACGGAGGCGTCCAGGTCGGCGGAGTACAGCAGCACGAGCGGGCCACCGGCGCGCACCTCGTCCTCCAGGCGCAGGCCGCCGACCTCCTCCGCCGGGTCGTCGGGGTCCTGGATGCCGGCTTAGCCGGGGCCGTAGTCGGTGAACCGCCAGCCGAAGGCGTCGGCGTAGAAGCGCCGGGTCCGGTCGAGGTCGGTCACGGCGAGCTCGACGTAGTCGATGGCGTGGTGCCGGTGCCGGTGCGAGGAGTCGGCCATGCCCGGCAGACTGCACCCGCGCAGTGACGGGACACGGCACCACCGGGAGGCGGGCGGCAACCGGAGCGCTCCTCCCCGTGACGACGCACCGCGCCCCTGGAACGCCTCCGCGGCACGCCCCCGGACGGCCCGGCACCGTCCCGTCCCCCACCTACCGTCCTGCTCATGAGGGCCGGAGGAGTGCAGGCGGGAGGGGCGTACCTGGACGGGATCCGGAGCCGGCTGCTGCTCGCGGTCCTCGTCGGCCTGGGCGCGGCGCTCCTCCACCACTGGCTCGACGACGAGGTCACCGCGACGGTCCTCGTCGGGCTCGTCACCGTCGCCGCGATCGCCCTGACGCCCAGCCCCCCGGAGCCCGCGGGAGGGGACTGAGGGCCCGGGTCAGCCGGCGCGCATCTCCTCCAGGATCGGGCCGGCGACCTTGAAGGCGTGGTTGGCGGCCGGGACGCCGGCGTAGACGGCGGCGTGCTGGACGACCTCGGCGATCTGGTCCTCGGTCAGGCCGTTGTGCACCGCGGCGCGCACGTGCAGCGCGAACTCGTCCCAGTGCCGCAGCGCGATGCAGATCGACAGCGTGGCGATGCTGCGCTCGCGCCGCTCGAGGCCCGGCCGCTGCCAGACGTCGCCCCACGCCACCCGGGTGATGAAGTCCTGGAACCCGGCGGTGAACGGCGTCGTGTTCGCGACCGCCCGGTCCACCCAGCTGTCGCCGAGCACCTCGCGCCGGGTGCGCATCCCCGCCTCGCGGCGGGCCTCGTCGGTGGTGAGGTCGTCCGGGTCGAGCGGCGCGTCGCTCACGCGTGACCCCCGGCGGCGTCGAGGTGGCCGAGCAGGGCGCCGGTGACCTCCAGCGGCTGCTCCAGGTTGGGCAGGTGCGCGCCCGGGCTGACCGACAGCAGCGAGGCGCCGGCGATCCCGTCGGCGATCAGCTGCTGGTGCGGCGGTGGCAGCGCCGGGTCCTCCGCGCCGGACACCACCAGCGTGGGCGCGGTGATCCGCGCGAGGTCCTCGCGGGCGTCGAAGTGCCCGACCGCCTCGCAGCAGCCGGCGTACCCCTCGTCGTCGGCGCCGGCGATCATCGCCTCCAGCCGCGCCACCAGGTCCGGGTGCTGCGCGGCGTAGGCCGGGGTCAGCCAGCGGCTCACGATCGCCGGCGCGAGCGGCGCGGTCCCGCCGGAGCGGGCCTGCACCGCCCGGTCGAGGAAGCCCTGCGGCTCCGGCCTCGCCGAGGTGCACAGCAGCGCCAGCCGGCCCACCCGCTCGGGCTCGCGCGCGGCCAGCCGCATCGCCGTCATCCCGCCCAGGGACAGGCCCGCCACGTGCGCGCGCCGCACCCGGAGCCGGTCCAGCAGCGCGAGGACGTCGTCGACCAGGTCGTCGACGGTGTACGGCCCGGCCGGCGCGGGCGACTCCCCGTGCCCCCGGGTGTCGTAGGTGACCACGCGGTAGCGCTCGGCCAGGGCCGGCACCTGCGGGTCCCACATCCCCCGGGTGGCGCCCAGCGAGTTGGACAGGACGACGACCGGCGCGTCGGCCGGCCCGTCCTCGGTGTAGCTGACCTCGACCGCGGTCACGGTGCCCCTTCCACCAGCTGCTCGTGCTCGGCCAGCGCGGCGTCCACCTGCGCGCCGGCCTCCCCCACGTCCGGCGCGGCCGCGGCCAGCACCGCGGCGACGTCGACGTCGGTCCGCGTGGCCACCACCTCGGCCAGCGTCCGGCCCGTCTCGCGCGCGTGCCGCGCCGCCTCCGCGGCCGCGTCGTGCGCCGCCGCCCGCCCCAGCGCCGGCGTCAGCGCCTCGGCCAGCGCGCCGGCCAGCGACCCCTCGCCGGCCGCGGACACCGCCTCGGCCATCCGGCCGACGTCGGGCCGCAGCCCGCGCAGGCTCTCCGCCAGCCAGGACGCGGCCGACCCGACGGTGACGAGCAGCTCGGTCAGCGTCGGCCACTCGCTGTGCCACGCGCCGGCGGCCCGCTCGTGCTCCTGCTCCATCGCGCCCAGCAGCGTCGCCACCAGGCCCGGGGCCCGCCGCGCGCACGCCCGCGCCGAGATCGCCGCCACCGGGTTGCGCTTGTGCGGCATCGCCGACGACCCGCCCCGCGCCTGACCAGCGGGGCCCTCGCCGATCTCCGCGACCTCGGCCACCTCCGACTGGGCCAGCAGCACCACGTCGACGGCGACCGTCGCCACCACGCCGGCGGCCGCGCCCAGCGCCCCGGCGAGGTCGGCCACCGGCAGCCGCGTGGTGAACCACGGCACGGCGGACGCGACGAGCCCCAGCTCCGCCGCCAGCGCCGCCCGCACCGCCGTCCCGGCGCCCCGCGA
Source organism: Geodermatophilus sp. SYSU D00698 (assembly GCF_054050335.1). Lineage (NCBI taxonomy): Bacteria > Bacillati > Actinomycetota > Actinomycetes > Geodermatophilales > Geodermatophilaceae > Geodermatophilus > Geodermatophilus sp. SYSU D00698. Next base: position 171,599 of record NZ_JBJGZD010000006.1, on the reverse strand, counting down.
CGCCGCCAGCGTCCCGACCGCGCCGCCGTACTGCACCGGCAGCGAGGCGACCACCTCGGCCAGCCGCAGCCGCGCGCCGTCCAGCCCGGCGAGCCACGTGGCGGCCTTGAGCCCGAACGTCGTCGGCACCGCCTGCTGCATCAGCGTCCGGCCGACGACCACGTCGTCGCGGTGCGCCCGCGCCAGCGCCGCGCAGGAGTCCGCCGCCACGGCCAGGTCGGCGTCCAGCGCCGCCACCGCCCGCCGGGCGAGCAGCAGCAGCGCGGTGTCGAGCACGTCCTGGCTGGTGGCGCCGACGTGCACGGCGACGGCGTCGCGCTCCCCCACCGCGGCCTGCAGCGCCCGCACCAGCGGCGGCACCGGGTTGCCGGCGTCGGCGGCGTGCGCGACGACGGCCGCGAGGTCCAGCTGCGAGGGGTCGGCGCAGGCGGCGGTCACGGCGTCGGCGGCCGTCGCGGGCACCAGGCCCGCCGCGGCGGCGGCGCGGGCGAGGGCGGCCTCGACCTCCAGCAGCGCGCGGAACCAGGCGTCGTCGGACACGGCCGCCGCCGCACCGCCGCGGGCGAAGGTGCCGGCGAACAGACCTGTCACGGCGTCCTTCCTACCGGCGGCCGCGGGGTCTCGCTCGGACGGCAGCGCACCTCAGAGGGCGAAGAAGACCGTCTCGCGGTCCCCCTGCAGGTGCACGTCGAAGCGGTAGCCGTCCTCGGCGGGCCGGGCGAGCAGCGTGGCCCGGCGGTCCTCCGGCAGCGCGGCCAGCACCGGGTCCGCCGCGTTGGCGTCGGCCTCGTCGGCGAAGTAGACGCGGGTGACGACGCGGTCGAGCAGGCCGCGGGCGAACACCGAGACGTCGACGTGCGGTGCCTGCAGGCCGCCCTCGCCGTCGGGCACGCGGCCGGGCTTGAGGGTGAACACCGCGAACTCGCCGGTGATCGTGGAGGCGCGCGCGTAGCCGCGGAAGCCGGGGTACGCCGAGGGCCCGCGCGGGTCCTCCGGCGAGGGGAAGCGGCCGTCGGGGTCGGCCTGCCAGGTCTCGACCAGCGCGTCGGGGACGACGTCGCCCGCGCCGTCGACCACCCGGCCGCGGATCCAGAAGCCGGCGGGCGTGCCCTCGGCGGCGGCCCACGCGCCGTCCGGCCAGGTCAGGCCGATCGCGAGGTAGGGCCCGACGGTCGCGCTGGGGGTGGTGCCGAGCCGGAACGGCTCGGTCAGGAAGCCGGTGCCGCGCTGCCCGGAGCGGGGCTGGAAGGGGACGGCCGGGTCCGGCGGGACGTCCAGCGGGTCCACGATCGGGTCCACGATCACGCCACGTCCCCGTCGTCGTCGGTCTCGAAGGGCGTCTGGTCCGTGCCGCGCAGCACGATGTCCCACTCGAAGGCCAGCGCCCAGTTGTCCCGCGTGCGCTCCAGGGAGTGGCGGCTGACCGCCCGGTGCCGGGCCGCCGCGGGGATCGCGTTGAAGATCGGGTCCTGGCCGAACAGCGGGTCGTCCGGGAAGTACATCTGGGTGACCAGGCGCTGGGTGAACGCCCGGCCGAACAGGCTGAAGTGGATGTGCGCCGGCCGCCAGGCGTTGTGGTGGTTGCCCCACGGGTAGGCGCCGGGCTTGATCGTCAGGAACTCGTAGCGGCCCAGGCCGTCGGTGACCACCCGGCCCAGCCCGTCGAAGTGCGGGTCCAGCGGCGCGGGCCAGTTGTCGACGACGTGCCGGTAGCGGCCGGCCGCGTTGGCCTGCCACACCTCGACGAGCGCGTGGGGCACCGGGCGGCCGTCGCTATCCAGGACCCGCCCGTACACGAGGATCCGCTGGCCGATCGCCTCGCCGCCGTTGCGCAGCGTCAGGTCCGCGTCCGACGGCAGCACCTGGTCCTCGCCGAGCACCGGGCCGGTGACCTCGGTGAGCCGGTGCGGCAGGTCCACGGGCGTGCGCAGCGGCGCGCGCAGCGCGGTGCTCCGGTAGTCCGGGAAGCCGACGGGCGTCCGGGTCCCGTCGGGTTCGCGCAGGTACCGCGGCAGGACGAGCCTGCCCTCCGACGTGGTCCCGGTCATGGCGGGAACGTACGTCCGGGCGGCGGCGGCGGGCGAGCGTCGGGTCCCGTCCAGCGGAAGACGCCGGTCGGTCAGCGGGCCGCGGACGACGCCGCGAGCGAGGCCAGGTGGGCGTGCACGAGCGTCACCGCGAGCGCGCCCTCCCCGACCGCCGAGGCCACCCGCTTGACCGAGCCCTGCCGCACGTCGCCGGCGGCGAAGACGCCCGGCGTGCTGGTCTCCAGCAGCGCCGGCGGCCGGTCCAGCGGCCAGGCCGGCGCGACGTCGCCGCCGGCCAGCAGCGCCGCCCCGGTGAGCAGGAAGCCCCAGCGGTCGCGGGCCAGCGTCCCGGCCAGCCAGTCGGTGCGCGGCTCGCTGCCGATCATCACGAACAGCATCCCCGGCTCCTCGGTCTCCGCGCCGGTGTCCAGGTCGCGCAGGACGACGGTCTCCAGGACGTCGCTGCCGCGCCCGCCGGCCACCTGCACGCGGTACCGGACGTCGACCCGCGGCAGCGCCTCGAGCTCGCGGATGAGGTAGTCCGACATCGTCTCGGCGAGCGAGGACCGGCGGACCAGCACGGTCACCCGCTCGGCGTAGCGCGAGAGGTACACCGCCGCCTGCCCGGCCGAGTTGCCGCCGCCGACGACGAACACGTGCCGCCCGGCCATCGCCGGCGCCTCGCTGACCGCCGCCCCGTAGAAGACGCCGCGGCCGGTGAACGCCTCCAGCTCCGGCACGCCGACCCGCCGCCAGGCCGCGCCGGTGGCGATCACCACGCTGCGCGCCCGCACCGCCGTCCCGTCGTGCAGCGTGATCCGGTGCAGCCCGTCCTCGGTGCGCAGCGACGCGGCGGTGCGCATGAAGGAGAACGTCGTGCCGAACGCCCACGCCTGCAGGTAGGCGGAGAACGCCAGCCGGCTGCCGCTCACCCCGGTGGGGAACCCGAGGTAGTTGCGGATCAGCGAGCTGGTGCCCGCCTGCCCGCCGACCGCCTCGCACTCCAGGTGCAGGGTGTCCAGCCCCTCGGAGGCGGCGTACACGCTGGCACCCAGGCCCGCGGGCCCGGCGCCGACGATCGCGACGTCGTGGACGGCGTCGGGGTCCAGCGGGTCGAACAGGCCGAACGCCTCGGCCACCTCGAGGTCGGTCGGCGCCTCGAGCACGGTCTGCTCGGGCCGGAACCGGACGACGACGACCGGCAGCCGCGGCTGCTCCAGCTCCAGGTCGGCGAGCATCGCGCGGCCCTCGGGCGAGCCGGCCTCGTAGATGCCGAGCGGGATGCGGTTGCGGGTCATCTGGTCGCGCAGGTGCTGGGCGTGCGGGTCCCACCGGTGCCCGATGATCCGCACCGCCTCGAAGCCGCCGCCGCGCCGCGAGGACCACTCGTCGAGGATCTCGGTCACCGAGCGGTGGAACTCCTCGTCGGGGCAGCCCTGCGGGGCGTACACCCAGCGGTCGAGCTGGCCGACGGTGATCGCCTCGAAGATCGGCCGGGCGGTCTCGAACGCGCCCCACCGGACCAGCGCCACGGCGATGGCACCGGGGTGCTCCGCGTGGCAGGCGCGCAGCACCTCCAGCCCGTCGGGGTCGTCCTCCCCGAGGCCGCCGAGGAGCACGGCCACCGTCGGGTCGCCCGCGGCGGACAGCGCGGCGTCCAGCTCGCCGCGGCCGGTCCCGGAGACGACGCGGTAGTCGCTGCCGTAGCGGCGCTCGAGCTCCCGGGTGGTCGAGGTCCGCAGGCCGGCGTCCCGGGCGACGACGGCCAGGGCGGTGCCGGTCACGACGCCGCTCCGGACGGGCGGGCGGGGACCGGGATAGGGGCACCGTGCACGGGGCTCTCCGGGTGCGCGCATCCCCCGTGCGGACCGTGGGCGCGGCCAGCCAACCACTCCCCCGGGCCCGCTGTCACCGGGTTCCGGGGCGCCTCCGCCGTCCCTAGACTCCGCGACGTCGGCGACCTCGGCAGGAGGTGCACGTGGCCGCTCCGGCGGGGACGCCCGGGATGCCGCGGACCATCGCGACGCCCGACCAGCGGCTGCGCGTCTTCGTCTCCTCCACCCTCGAGGAGCTGGCGGCCGAGCGGCGGGCGGTCCGCGACGCCGTCGCCCGGCTGCGGCTGACCCCGGTGATGTTCGAGCTCGGCGCGCGCCCGCACCCGCCGCGCGACCTGTACCGCGCCTACCTCGCGCAGAGCGACGTCTTCGTCGGCGTCTACGGCGACCGCTACGGCTGGGTGGGCCCGGACATGGCGGTGTCGGGCCTGGAGGACGAGCTCGAGCTGTCCGAGGGGATGCCGCGGCTGCTCTACGTCCGCACGCCGGCGCCCGGCCGCGACCCCCGGCTGGCCCGGCTGCTCGAGCGGGTGCAGGCCGAGGGCGGCGTCTCGACCACGCCCTACCGCGACCCCGCCGAGCTCGGCGAGCTGGTCGCCGACGACCTCGCCGTGCTGCTGAGCGAGCGCTTCACCCGGTCGGTGCCGGCGCCGCCCGGGCTGGCCGCCGGGTGGCTGCCGACGCCGCCCACGCCGATGGTCGACCGCACCGCGGAACTGGCCACCGTCACCGGGCTGCTGGGCGACCCGGCGGTGCGGCTGGTGGTGCTCACCGGGCCCGGCGGCATCGGGAAGACCCGGCTGGCGCTGGCCGCGGCCGCGGCGGTGGAGCCCGGCCGCGACGGCGTGTGGTTCGTGGACCTCTCCGGCGTCCGCGACCGCGCCGACGTGCCCGCGGCCGTGGCCGAGGCGGTCGGGGTGTCCGCCGAGGGCAGCCGCCCCCTGCTCGACCAGGTGGCCGCCCGGCTGGCCGGCCGCCGGGCGCTGCTCGTCGTCGACAACCTCGAGCAGGTGGCCGGCGCCGCCCCGGACCTCGCGGCGCTGCTGGCCCGCTGCCCGCTCACCCAGCTGCTGGTCACCAGCCGCACCGTGCTGCGGCTGCGCGGCGAGCACGACGTGCCGATCGAGCCGCTGCGGACGCCGGCCGCCGACGAGGTCCCCGGCTCGGCCCCCGCGGTGGAGCTGTTCGTGGCCCGCGCCCGCCAGGCCGACCCCTCCTTCGCGCTCACCGCCGCCACCGCCGGCCCGGTCGCCGAGCTGGTGCGCCGGCTCGACGGGCTGCCGCTGGCGGTCGAGCTGGCCGCGGCCCGGGTGCGCACGCTGCCGCCGCGGCTGCTGCTGGCCCGCCTGGACCGCGCGCTCGACCTCGGCGACCCCGACGTCGACGTCCCCGACCGCCAGCGCACCCTGCGGTCCACCATCGCCTGGAGCCACGACCTGCTCGACGAGCGCGGCCGGGCGCTGCTGGCGCGGCTGTCGGTGTGCGCGGACGGCTGCACCCTCGACACCGCCGAGGTGGTGGGCGCCGGCCGGGGCGAGGACGGGGCCGGCGACCTCGACGTCCTGGAGACGCTGTCGGACCTGGTCGGGCACAGCCTGGTCACCCCCACCGACACCGGCGACGGCGAGCCGCGGTTCCGCATGCTCGAGCTGGTCCGCGCGTTCGCCGCCGAGCGGCTGCGCGAGCGCGGCGAGGAGGAGGCGACCCGGGTCCGCTGGGCGCAGCACCTGGCCCGGCTGGGCGCCGAGGCCGGCGCGGGGCTGGCCGGCCCGGCCGCGCGGCTGTGGCGGGACCGGCTGGACGCCGAGACCGCCGACCTGCGCGCCGCGCTGCGCTGGGCGGTGGCCACCGACCGCGCGGACCTCGCCGTCCGGCTCACCGCGCCGCTGGTCCGCTGGTGGTGGGCGCGCGGGCTGCTGCCGGCGATGGCGGGGCTGGCCGAGCAGACGGCGGCGCTGCCGTCGGCGGCCGCGCTGCCGCCGGACCTGGCCGGCCGGCTGGCCTGGGCGCGGGCCGCGCTGCGGATCGCCCTCGGCGACCGGGCGGGCGCGGCCGGCCTGCTCGACGGCGTGGTCGACGACGCCCGCCGCCGCGACGACGCGTGGCTGCTCGGCCACGCCCTCGGCGCGCGGGCGATGAGCCTGTCCCCGGCCGACCCGCGCGTCGTCCCGCTGCTCGACGAGGCGCTGGACCAGCTGCGGCGCAGCGGCGACGGCTGGTCGGTCGCGTTCAGCGGGATGCTGCGTGTGGGGGTCGCGCTGGCCGGCGGGGACGTGGCCGCCGCCGAGCGGGTCGCGGGCGAGGCGCGGGAGCTGGCCGCGGCGGCCGCCGACGACCAGCTCGCCGCGCTGCTCGGCGACGCCCTGGCGCTGGCCGCGCTGCTGGCCGGCGACCTGCCCCGCGCGCGGGCCCGGCTGGACGAGGCCGTGGCGCTGCACCGGCGCACCCGCGACCTGGAGGGCGCGGCGACCTGCCTGGAGGTGCTCGCCGCGCTCGCCCTCGCCGAGGGCCGGCACGCCGCGGCGGCCCGGCTCGTGGGCGCCGCCGACGCCGCCCGCACCACCCTCGGGGTGGCCCGCTGGTCGCCGCACCAGGCGCTGGCCGACCGGCTGCGGGAGGCGCTGCGCGCCGCGCTCGGGGACGACGGCGAGGCGCGCGGGCGGGCCGCCGGCGCGGCGCTGGGCCCCTGGGCCGCGCTGGACGAGGAGCTGGGCGGGCGCTCCTGATCAGCCGCCCGCGACCGGCGGGTACTGCGGCAGCGGCGCGGTCCCCGGGTGGGCCACGGTGAACCGGGCGAACTCCTCGTCCCGGCCGGGGTGCACGGGGGCGGGGGCGGCGTCCGCCGTCCCGAGCGGCCGGCCCGCCGGCAGCGTGCTGCGGTACCCGACGGCGCGGAAGGCGGCCAGCGGCGCGAGGGACAGGCCGAGGGCGCCCAGCGCGTCGGCGACCGGGTGCTCCCCCAGCGCGAGCTCGGCACCCCCGGGCCGCGCCTGCCAGCGGGCGAGCACCGGGATCCGCGTCTCCAGCAGCCGACCGCCGCGGACCGACCACAGCGTCCGCGCCGGGCTGCCGCGCAGTGCCGGGCCGCGGGCGCGCACGGTGTGCACCAGCACGCCGGCGCCGGCCTCCGACAGCCGGACCCTCTGCCGGCCGGGCTCGTCGACGAAGTCCATGTCGCCCAGCCACTTGGGCAGCCCCCACTCGGCGCGGCCGAGGTCCCGGGCCTCGCGGGAGGTCACCGGCAGCTGCAGCACGAAGCCGCCGACCGCCGGGCGGGCGCCGCGCACCGGCCGGCCCGCGACGACGCCCGCGGTCACGCCCACCTCGCCGTAGGGCGCCAGCACGCGCGTGCCGCCGTCGGCGTCGGTCCAGGTGACGGTGCGGTAGCGGAAGGCGTGCACCGCGACGAGCGTGCGGCCGCCGGGCAGGGCGAGCGGCCGGAGCAGCGGCCGGCCGCCGTCGCGGGGCAGCAGCGCGGCGACCGCGCCGGCCGAGGCGAGGTGGTAGGAGCTGGCCACCGCCGCGTCGTGGTAGGCCAGCGGCAGCCGGACGGGATCGGTCACGCACCCCAGCCCAGCGGGCCGGGACGCGCACCGGCAGGGTCCGAGGTCCTCCGGCTTCCGCTGGGTGGGAGACTGGTGGGGTGGCGGGCGGTGCGGGCGAGCGGGGGCGGTCGGTGACCTCCCGCGCGCTGGCCATCCTCGACGCCTTCGACGCGAGCGCGCCGCGGCTGACCCTCACCGAGATCGCCGAGCGGTCGGGCACGCCGCTGACCACCGCGCACCGGCTGCTCGCCGAGCTCACCGGCTGGGGCGCGCTGGCCCGCCGCGCCGACGGCCGCTACGAGATCGGCCGCAAGCTGTGGGACCTCGGCCTGCTCGCCCCCGTGTCGCTCGAGCTGCGCCAGGTGGCCGCGCCGTACCTGCTGGACGTGCACACGGCCACGCGGGACACCGTCCACCTCGCCGTCCGCGACGGCCTGTCGGCGCTGTACGTCGAGCGCATCTCCGGCCGCGAGTCGGTGCCGGTGGTCAGCCAGGTGGGCAGCCGGCTGCCGCTGCACGCCACCGGCGTGGGCAAGGTGCTGCTCGCCGCCGCCCCCGACGACGTCGTCGCCGAGGCCCTGGCCGCGCCGGCCCGGGCCACCCGGCACACCGTCGTCGAGCCGGCCCGGCTGCGCCGGGAGCTCGCCGAGGTGCGCCGGCGCGGCTTCGCGCGCACCGCCGAGGAGATGTCGCTGGGCACGCTGTCGGTGGCCGTTCCGGTGCCGGTGGAGCGCGGCGGCAGCACCGCCGTGGCCGCGGCGCTGGGGATCGTCGTCCCCAGCCACCGGCGCGACCTCTCCCGGCTGGTGCCGGTGCTGGAGGTGGCCGCGCGGGGCATCGGCCGCGCGCTGGCCCGGGCCGCGCACCCGGGCTGACCGGCACTTCCGCTGGGCGGCAGGCCCAGGTGTCGACCCGCGGACGGCCCGGGTCACACTCGCCGCATGCGCACCCAGGTGGGGATCATCGGCGCCGGCCCGGCCGGCCTGCTGCTGTCGCGGCTGCTCGCTCTGCAGGGCATCGACTCCGTGGTGCTGGAGAACCGCTCGCGCGAGTACGTCGAGGCCCGCATCCGCGCCGGCATCCTCGAGCAGAACACCGTCGACGTCCTCACCGGGGCCGGGATGGGCGACCGGCTGCACCGCGAGGGCCTCGAGCACCGCGGCATCCACCTGCAGTACCCGGGCACGCGGCACACGCTGGACTTCCCCGAGCTGTGCGGCCGGCGGGTGTGGGTCTACGGCCAGACCGAGGTGGTCAAGGACCTGGTCGCCGCCCAGCTCGCCGGCGGCCCGCCGCTGCACTTCGGGGTCTCCGACGTCGCGGTCGAGGACGTCGACACCGACAGCCCGCGCATCCGGTTCACCGGCGCCGACGGGACGGCGCAGGTGCTCGAGTGCGACGTCGTCGCCGGCACCGACGGCTTCCACGGCCCGTCGCGGGCCGTCGTCGCCGAGGGCACCCGGCAGCGGCTGTGGGAGCGCACCTACCCGTACGCGTGGCTGGGCATCCTGGCCGACGCCGCCCCGGCCACCGACGAGCTGATCTACGCCTGGCACCCCGAGGGGTTCGCGCTGTACTCGATGCGCTCGCCGTCGGTGTCGCGGCTGTACCTGCAGGTCGACCCGTCGGAGCGGATCGAGGACTGGTCCGACGACCGCATCTGGGAGGGCCTGGCCACCCGCTTCGCGCACGAGGGCTGGGAGATCAACACCGGCCCGGTGCTGGAGAAGTCGATCCTGCCGATGCGCAGCTTCGTCAGCGCGCCGATGCGCCGCGGCCGGCTGTTCCTCGCCGGCGACGCCGCGCACATCGTGCCGCCCACCGGCGCCAAGGGCCTCAACCTCGCCGTCGCCGACGTCGTCCTGCTCTCCCGCGCGCTGGTCCGGCTGCTGCAGGAGAAGGAGACCGACCTCGCCGACGCCTACTCCGACACCGCGCTGCAGCGGGTCTGGCGGGCCACCCACTTCTCCTGGTGGATGACCTCGATGCTGCACACCACCGGCGACCCCTTCGACGCCGAGCTGCAGCTGTCGCAGCTGCGCCGGGTGTGCTCGTCGGAGGCCGCGGCGCGCGAGCTGGCCGAGAACTACACCGGCCTGCCGTACTAGCCGAGCAGCTCGCGCACCCGGCCGGCGGTGCCCGGCGCCAGCGGCAGGTGCGGCAGCACGCCGGTCACCTCCTCGGGCTCCAGCCCCTGCTCGGCCAGGACGGCCACCAGCCGGGCGGCGCGGTCCGGGGGCACCGGGGAGGGCAGGCCGGCGTCCCGGACGGCGGCCAGCGCGAGGAACAGCGCACCCGAGAGCCCCTCGTCCGGCTCGGGCTCTCGACCGCCGTCCGCCCGGCCCGGCGCCGCCGCGGCGCGGGTGGCGGCCTCGGCGGCGCGGACCAGCGACAGCGGCAGCCCCTCCGACTCCACCTCCAGCAGCGGCGTGCGGCCCAGCGCGGCCAGCACGAGGTGCTCGGCCTCGGTGCGCAGCGGCTCCTCCCACTCCATCGCGTGCACGACCTCGCCGAGGTCGGCGCCGTCCTCGCCGAGGTCGTCGAGCAGCTCGGCCCACCGCGCCGGCCGGGTGCGGCGGGCGCGGTCGGCGGCGAGCACGCAGGTCTCGCGCACGAAGGGCTCGAGGACCTCGCGGTCGAACCGGTCGGCGAACACGGTGCCGTCGGCGTCGACGGCGTTGAGCGCGTCCTGGAAGCTGCCCGGGCGGGCGTCGCCGAGCTCGATCCGGCCGTCCTCCTCGCCGGACAGCGGCTGCCCGGTGGCGGCGCGGTCGCCGATGGTGGTGCCGGTGGCCACCAGCCGGCCGCGCAGCCGCAGGTGGTGCGGCCGGTCGGACAGGCCCACCGCCCAGGCGCAGGCCTCGGCGATCAGCGCCCCGCGGCGCTCCCGGAGCACCTCGCGGCCGAGCAGGCCGACCCAGTCGACGTCGAAGGAGGAGCCGTCGAAGGAGGAGCCGTCGGAGGTCACGCTGTCGAACACCCCTCCTTGCTACCCCTCTCGGAGCGGTCCGCGGAGCAGCGCCTCCACGGTGGCCGCCGCCCCGCGGGTGCGCAGCGAGTCCAGCGCGGCCCGGTAGGCGGCCGCGAAGCGGGGGCGGTCGCCGAGGTCGCCGAACAGCTCGCGGTCGGCCAGCGGCGCGAGCGGGTCCTCCCGGGACCGGCGCGCCGCGGCGACCAGGCGGTCGCGGCGGGCGTCGACGAGGCCGGCGGCGTCCCCGCGCCGCTCGAGCCCGTGCACCCACGCCGCGACCACCGCCGCCGAGCGCCGCACCTCGCCGCCGCGGTCCAGGTTGGCCCGCAGCACCGGGAACAGGAACTGCGGCAGCCGGTCGGAGGCGTGCTCGACGATCCGGGCGAGGGTGTCGCGCACGTGCGGGTTGCCGAAGCGGGTGACCAGCTCGGCCCGGTAGCGGCGCAGGTCGGTGCCCGGGACCGGCGGCAGCGTCGGCGTCCCCTCCTCCTCCAGGTAGCCGACCAGCAGCTCGCGCAGCAGCGGGTCGCGCGTCGCCTCGTGCACGTGCTCGTGGCCGAGCAGCGGGCCGAGGTGGCCGAGCACCTGGTGGCCGGCGTTGAGCAGCCGCAGCTTCATCAGCTCGTACGGCACGACGTCACCGACCACCTGCACGCCGACGTCCTCCAGCGGCGGCCGCCCGGCCGGGAAGGCGTCCTCGAGCACCCACTGCGTCCACGGCTCGCACACCACCGGCCAGCGGTCCTCGACGCCGAAGGTGGCGGCGAGCCGGGCGCGGTCGTCGTCGGTGGTGACCGGGGTGATCCGGTCGACCATCGACGACGGGAACGGCACCTCCCGGGTCACCCACTCGCCGAGGGCGTCGTCGCGCAACCCGGCGAAGGCGGCGAAGCTGCGGCGGGCCAGGGCGCCGTTGGCGGGCACGTTGTCGCAGGAGGCGACGGCGAACGGCGGGAGCCCGCGGGCGCGGCGGCGCACCAGCGCCTCGGTGACCAGGCCGAAGACCGTCGCCGGCGCGGCGCCCGGCCGGAGGTCGGCGACCACGGCGGGCGCCGTCGCGTCGAACTCGCCGGTGGCCGCGGACGCGTTGTAGCCGCCCTCGGTCACGGTCAGCGTGACGATCCGGGTGCCCGGCGCCGCCATCGCCTCGACCACCGCCCCGGGGTCGTCCGGCGCGAGCCGGTAGCCCACGAGCGAGCCGACCACCCGGGCGGTGAGGTGGCCGTCGGGGTGCTTCTCGACCAGCGTGTACAGGCGGTCCTGCGCGGCCATGACCTCGGCCATCCGCCGGTCCGCGGGCAGCACGCCGACGCCGCAGATCCCCCAGTCCTGCCCCGCGCCGGCCTCGAGCAGCCGGTCGAGGTACAGCGCCTGGTGCGCGCGGTGGAAGCCGCCGACGCCGAGGTGGACCACCCCCGGCCGCACCGCGGCGCGGTCGTAGCGCGGCGTCCACACCGACGCGGGCAGCTCGGCCAGCGTCGCGGCGCTCAGCCGGGTCATCGGCGCTCCTCGGGGTCCGGGACGGGACCTCCTCCTACCCCGCCCGGGCGGGCACCGGCACGCGCTGGAGATCGGTGGCGACGACGAGGTCGCCGTCGAACTCCTCCCGCGCCTCGTCCGTGAAGGCGCGCGGGTCGGCGTAGCGCTGGGAGAAGTGGGTGAGCACCAGCGTGCGCACCCCGGCCTGCGCGGCGACCCGGGCGGCCCGGCGGGCGGTGAGGTGCCCGTACCGCTCGGCCAGGGCCTCGTCGGCGGCGAGGAACGTCGCCTCGATCACCAGCAGGTCCGCGCGGTCGGCGAGCGCGGGGACGGCGTCGCACATGCGGGTGTCCATGACGAAGGCGAACCGCTGCCCGGGCCGCGGCGCGCTGACCTCGGCGAGCCGCACGGTCCGCTCCCCCACCCGCAGGACGCCCTCGCGCTGCAGCCGGCCGACGTCGGGACCGGCCACGCCCGCCCCGGCCAGTCGGTCGGGCAGCATCCGGACGCCGTCCGGCTCGGTCAGCCGGTAGCCGAAGGACTCGACCGGGTGGCTGAGCCGGCACGCCTCGAGGACGCCGGCGGGGTCGTCGGCCAGCCGACCGTCCCCGGACACCGGCTCCTCGCGGACCTCGGCCAGGTCGGCGAACGGGGTGGCGTGCCGCAGCCGGTCGAAGAAGGCCTGCCCCGACGCCGGGTAGTGCGCGACCACCGGGTGCGCGACGCCGTCCAGGGACATCCGCTGGACGACGCCGGGCAGGCCCAGGCAGTGGTCGCCGTGGAAGTGGCTGAGCAGGATCCGGTGGACGGCGCTGCTCGGCACCCCGGCGAGCAGCATCTGCCGCTGGGTGCCCTCACCGGGGTCGAACAGGAAGCCGCGGCCGTCCCAGCGCAGCAGGTAGCCGTTGTGGTTGCGGGTGCGGGTGGGCGCCTGGCTCGCGGTGCCGAGCACGACCAGCTCCCGCGCCGCCACCCCCGCGACGCTACCGGCGCCGGCCGCTAGCCGAAGAGGTCGGACAGGAAGGACTCCTTGCGCTTCTTGCCGTGCGTGCCGTAGGAGCCGTGCGACGACGAGTGCGAGGAGCCGCGCACCGCGCCGAGCACCTCGTTCACCACGGCGCCGAGCCCCGCGCCGCCGGCGGCCGGATACTGGCCCCCGTGCTGCTGCGGTGTGCCGTGCTGCTGTGGCGGCTGCTGGGCACCGTGGCCGCCGGACTGCGCGGCGGCCGGCGCGGCGTGCCAGGAGTTCTCGGCGTCGATGAGCCGCTCGAGCTCCCCGCGGTCCAGGAAGATGCCCCGGCACTCGGTGCACTGGTCGACGTGGACGCCGTTGCGCTCGTAGGTGCGCATCGTGCCGTGGCACTTGGGACAGACGAGATCCATGCCGCACGGTACGACGCACGCGGGACCCCCGGAGACCGGGACCGCGTGCCAGGGTGCGCGCCCGTGAGGACAGAGCGCACGGTGACCCTCCGGTTCGGCACGGCCTCCCGGCGGAGCGCCACCCACACCAACCTCTCCGCCGTCCGCAGCGACGGGCCGGTCCTCTGGGTGGCCGGCGACGAGACCGCCACGATCGAGCGGCTGGTGGCCGACGACCCCGCCGACCCCACCTCCTACGGCGACCAGACCAGCTTCTCCCTCGCCGACCTCGTGCCGCTGCCCGGCGGCACCGGCCCCGGGGTCGAGGAGGAGGCGGACGTCGAGGGCCTGGCGCGCACCGGCGACGCGCTGTGGGCGGTCGGCTCGCACAGCCTGCGGCGCCGCCGCATCCGCGACGAGCACGACGGTGAGCAGGCGCTGCGCCGCCTGGCGCGGGTCACCGGCCAGCCGCGCCGGCAGGTGCTGGTGCGCATCCCGGTGGTCGACGTCGACGGGCTGCCCACCCTGGTCAAGGACGACGGCACCCGCAGCGCCGCCGTCTTCGGCACCCGCGGGAGGGACCTGCGCGACCTGCTCGCCGACGACGAGCACCTCGCGCCGTTCCTCCCGATCCCCGGCAAGGACAACGGCCTGGACGTCGAGGGCATCGCGGTCTCCGGCGAGCGCGTCTACCTCGGCCTGCGCGGCCCGGTGCTGCGCGGCTGGGCGGTGGTGCTCGAGCTGCGGCCGGAGGTCGACCGGCGCGACCCCGCCCGGCTGCGCCTGCGGAAGTTCCCCGACGGCCGCCGGTACCGCAAGCACGTGCTGCGGCTGGCGGGCCTGGGCGTGCGCGACCTGTGCCCGCAGGGCGAGGACCTGCTGGTGCTCGCCGGCCCGACCATGGACCTCGACGGCCCGGTGCACGTCTACCGCTGGCACCAGGCCTGCGCGGCGGAGGAGCCGACCGTCGTCCGCGGCGACCGGCTCACCCGCGAGCTGGCGCTGCCCTTCGGCGACGGCGACGACCACGCCGAGGGCATCGGCCTGCTCGGCCCGGCCGAGGACGGCCGGCTGCTGGTCGTCTACGACAGCCCCGCGCCGGCGCGGCTCACCGCCGACGGCGGCGTGCTGGCCGACGTCGTCCGGCTGCCCTGAGTCAGCCGACGCGGACCGGCCGGGCGGCGACGACCCCGGCCGCCGCCAGGCCGAGGCCGACGGCGAGCAGGAGCAGCAGCGGCGCGGTCCACCCGCCGGTCGCCCCCGACAGCGCGCCGACGACGACCGGGCCGAGCGCGCCGACGCCGTAGCCGACCAGCTGGCTCATGCCCGACAGCCGGGCCGCGGCATCGGCGTCGGCCGCGCGCAGCACCACGAGGGTGACCGCCAGCGCGATGCCCGCGCCCTGTGCCAGCCCGCCGACCACCGCCCACGCGGGCCACGCCCCGGGTGCGGCGAGCAGCCCGGCGACCGGCACCACCCACAGCGCGGCCACGCCGAGCGCGAGCCCCGCCTGCCCGGGGCGGCGGGCGAGCACGGCCGGCACCAGCAGGCTGCCCGCGATGCCGAGCACCTGGTAGACGGAGGCGGCCACCGAGCCGGTGGCGGCGTCGGTGCCGGCGCGGTCGGCCAGCAGCGTCGGCAGCCACGCGGTGAGCGAGAAGTACAGCGCGGAGTGCAGCGCCTGCACCGCGGTCACCGCCCACGCGACCGGCGCCCGCCACAGCGGCCGCGCGCGGGCGGAGGAGGCGGCCGGGACGGGAGCGGCGGCGTCGGCGTGCCGCGCGGCCGCCGCCCAGACGACCGCCGCGACGACGGCCAGCAGCCCCTCCGCGGCGAGCGCGCCCCGCCAGCCCAGCACCGCCGCCAGCGGCGCGGTGAACGCCGCGCCCGCGGCGGCGCCGGCCACCAGGGCCGCGGTGTAGAGGCCGGTCACCGTGCCCGCGCGCCGGCCGAACCCCGCCTTGACCACGGCCGGGAGCAGCACGTTGCCCACCGTCATGGCCGCGCCGGTGAGGAAGGTGCCGGCCAGCAGCACGGGGGCGCCGTCGAGGACCCGCAGCCCCTGCGCGACCGCGAGCAGCACCAGCGAGCCGAGGACGGCCGCGCCCGCGCCGACCCGGCGCCCGACGGCGGCCGAGGCCGGCGCCAGCAGCGCGAAGCACAGCACCGGCAGCGTGGTCAGCAGACCCGCGGCGGCCGCGGAGAGGCCGAGGGCGGCGCGGACGTCGTCGAGGACGGGCCCGACGGCGGCGATCGCGCCCCGCAGGTTGAGCGCCGTCAGCAGGACGGCGGCCAGCAGCAGCCGGCCGCCGGGCGAGGCGGCCGGCACGCCCCCATCCTGCGCCGCCGACCGCGGACCCGCCGGTTCCGGACCCGGTGCGGATCGTGAAACACGGGCCGCTAGTGTCCCAGCGGCCCGTGGTCCAGCTCACACAGCGGTGAGCTCGCGGGCGACCCAGGAGGTCCCGTGCGCATCCCCGTCCCGCGATCCCTCGGCCGGTCCGTCCTCGCCCTGGTCACCGGCGCCGCGCTCGTCACCGGCGCCGTCGTCACCGCCGGCCCGGCCGCCGCGGTGCCCGGCAACGGCAACGGCGGCGGGGCCGGCGACGCCGCCCCGACGCTCGTCCGGACCGACGAGGGCAAGCTCCGCGGCACCCGGCTCGACGGGTACCGCACCTTCGAGGGCATCCGGTACGCCGAGGCGCCGGTCGGCGAGCGCCGGTTCCGCCCGCCCGTGCCGGTGCAGCCCTTCCGCGGCGTCGCCGACGCCACCACCCCGCACGAGCCGTGCGCGCAGCTGGCCAACGGCACGACCAACGCGTTCCAGACCTTCAACGAGGACTGCCTGTTCCTCAACGTCACCACCCCGGCGGGCCTGGACGCGGCCCGCTCGGACCTGCCGGTCATGGTGTGGATCCACGGCGGCTCCTGGGTCTACGGCAACGGCGCCGACTACGACGCCTCGACGCTGGCCGTCGAGGGCGACGCCGTCGTCGTGACGATCAACTACCGCCTCGGCCCCCTGGGCTTCCTGGCCCAGCGCGACCTGTCCGCCGGCAACGGCGCGGTCGGGTCCGGCAGCGCCGGGCTGCTCGACCAGCAGGAGGCGCTGCGCTGGGTGCAGCGCAACATCGACGCCTTCGGCGGCGACCCGGACAACGTGACGGTCTTCGGAGAGTCCGCCGGCGCCTCCTCCGTCTGCGCCCAGCTGGCCTCCCCCACGGCCGCCGGCCTGTTCGACAAGGCGCTCGCGCAGAGCTACAGCTGCACCGCCACCTACGACACGCTGGCCACCGAGGAGGCCACCGGCCAGACCGTCGCGACCACCGTCGGCTGCGCCACCGCCGCCGACGTCGCCGCCTGCCTGCGCGCCGCGCCCGCCGAGGCGCTGCTGCGCGCCTGGCCCGGCGGCTCGTTCGTCGTCGGCGGGTCGTCGCTGCCCGAGCAGCCGGGGACCGCGATCGCGGCCGGCCGGTGGAACCGCGTGCCGGTCGTGCACGGCAACCTGCAGGACGAGAACACGCTGTTCACCCCGCTGTCGCTGACCGAGACCCAGCGCCAGGCACTGCTGTCGGCCGACCCGGCCGTCTACACGGCCACGCTGCAGCAGCGGTTCCCGGGCCGGGCCGAGGCGGTGGCCCAGCGCTACCCGCTGGCGGAGTACGGCTCGACGCTGCGGGTGCTGGCGGCCGTGGCCAGCGACGTCGGCAGCGCGCTGTCGACCTGCACCCACGTGGCGGCCCACGACCTGCTCGGCGGGCAGCAGCCGCCGGGGGTCTTCGCCTACTCGTTCCGCGACCAGGACGCCCCGGCCCTGCTGGACTTCCCGTACGACCCGGCGCGCTACGACGAGGGCGCCCAGCACGCGGGCGAGCTGCCGTACCTGTTCCCGGGCCTGTTCGGCGCCCCGCTGACCGCCGAGCAGCAGGCGCTGTCGACGACGATGGTCCGCTACTGGACCAACTTCGCGGCCACCGGCGACCCGAACGGCCGCGGCGTCCCGGCGTGGAACGCCTACCGCACCCCGGCCGACGTCCAGGGCCTGGACGTCGCGTCGCAGGGCGGCGTCGGCCCGGTCGACGTCGCCGCGGACGCGAACTGCGCGTTCTGGGCGACCCGCTGAGCACCTGAGCAGGGCACCCGGGCAGCAGGGCCCCCGGGCAGCAGGGCGCCCGGGCACCACCCCGGGCCCCGGGAGCGGCACGTCCGGTGACCGCCACCCGGGGCCCGGGGCACGTCCCGCCCCACCCGTCCCACGCTCCGAGAGCCGGATCTACTGATCGGTAACGAATGTGGGATCGTCGAGGAACACGTCGAGACGGCGTCACACCGCCGTCAGGAGAGAGGTCCCATGCGGTTGCAGCTTTCCCCGGAGATGGAGGCCTTCCGGGATGAGATGCGCACCTTCTTCACCACCCAGGTGCCGCAGGAGATCCGCGACACCGTCGCGGCCCACCGCCACCTGACCCGCGACCAGTACGTCGAGGCCCAGCGCGTCCTCAACGCCGCCGGCCTGGCCGTGCCGCACTGGCCGGTCGAGTGGGGCGGCCGGGACTGGACGCCGCTGCAGCGCCACATCTGGCGCGAGGAGATGCAGCTCGCCAACGTCCCCGAGCCGCTCGCCTTCAACGCCAGCATGATCGGCCCGGTCATCGCGACGTTCGGCGACCAGGAGCAGAAGGAGCGCTTCCTGGCCAAGACCGCGAGCCTCGACATCTGGTGGTGCCAGGGCTTCTCGGAGCCCGACGCCGGCTCCGACCTCGCCTCGCTGCGCACCACCGCCGTCCGCGACGGCGACGACTGGGTGGTCAACGGCCAGAAGACGTGGACCACCCTCGGCCAGTACGCCGACTGGATCTTCTGCCTGGTCCGCACCGACCCGACCGCGGAGAAGAAGCAGCGTGGCATCTCGATGCTGGTCTTCCCGATGGACACCCCGGGCGTGACCCTCCGCCCGATCCAGCTGATCGACGGCGGCCACGAGGTCAACGAGGTCTTCTTCGAGGACGTCCGCGTGCCCGCCGAGAACCTGATCGGCGAGGAGAACCGCGGCTGGGACTACGCCAAGTTCCTCCTCGGCAACGAGCGCGTGGGCATCGCTCGCGTCGGCGCCACCAAGAAGCTCATCGCCCAGGCCAAGGAGCACGCCCGCGAGGTCGTCGTCGCCGGCCGGCCGCTGTCGCAGGACCCGCGCCTGACCGCGCGCATCGCCGAGCTCGAGAACGAGCTGCTGGCCCTGGAGCTGACCGCGCTGCGCGTGGTCGCCAACTCCGCCGACGGCAAGCCGCACCCGGCCTCCTCGGTGCTCAAGCTGCGCGGCTCGGAGCTGCAGCAGGCCGCCACCGAGCTGCTGGTCGACATCGCCGGCCCGCTGTCGGTCGCGTCCTTCGCCGACGGCGGCTCGCAGGTCCCCCAGTGGGCCCGGGTGGCCACGCCGGAGTACCTGAACTACCGCAAGGTCTCCATCTACGGGGGCTCCAACGAGGTCCAGCGGACCATCATCGCCGGCACGATCCTGGGGCTGTGAGCTAGCAGTGGACTTCCAGTACGACAGCGAGCAGAACGACCTCCGCGAGGCCGTCGCGGGCCTGCTGGGCCGCGCCTACGGCGACAGCGAGCGGCGCCGCCAGGTGGTCGCCACCGACCCCGGCTTCGACGAGAAGACCTGGGCGCAGCTGGCCGAGATGGGCGTCCTCGGGCTGCCCTTCGCCGAGGAGGACGGCGGCATGGGCGCCGGCCCGATCGAGGTGGCCCTGGTGGCCGAGGAGATCGGCCGGGTGCTCGCGCCCGAGCCGTTCGTCGAGGCCGTGGTCCTGGCCGGTGGCCTCGTCGCCGCCGTGGGCACCGCGCAGCAGCGGGCGGCGGTCCTCGGGCCGCTGTCCGAGGGCGGAAGCGTGCTCGCGTTCGCGCACGCCGAGCCCGGCACCCGGTGGAGCCCGGCGGCGTCGGCCGTGACCGCCACGCAGGACGGCGGCACCTGGCGGCTGACCGGCGTCAAGGAGCCGGTGCCGGGCGGCGCCCGCGCCGACGTCCTCGTCGTCAGCGCCGTGACCGAGGGCGGCACCGCGCTGTTCCTCGTCCGGGGCGACGCCGAGGGTCTGACCCGCACCGGCTACCGCACCCACGACGGCACCCGCGCGGCCAACGTCACCCTCGACGGCACCCCGGCCGAGCTGCTCGGCGAGGGCACCGCGGACCGCACCGCCGACGTCGAGCGGGCGCAGGCCCTGGCCCGGATCGCCTACAGCGCCGAGGCCGTCGGGGCGATGGACACCGCGCTCAGGACGACCGCGGAGTACCTGAAGACCCGCAAGCAGTTCGGCGTCACGCTCAACCGGTTCCAGGCGCTGACCTTCCGCGCGGCGGACATGTACGTGTCCCTGGAGCTGGCCCGCAGCACCGCGCTGTGGGCCAGCATGGTGGCCGACACCGGCGGCGACGTCGTCACCGCCGCCGACCGCGCCCGGCTGCAGACCAGCCGCGCCGGCCGGCACGTCGGCAAGGAGGCCATCCAGCTGCACGGTGGCATCGGCGTCACCGCGGAGTACTCGGTCGGCCACTACACCAGCCGGCTGACCGCGATCGACCACCTGCTCGGCGACGGCGACTGGGCCGCCGACCGGCTGGCGTCGGCCGTGGACTCCTACCCGACGGTCGACCCGCTGGGCGCCCCGTACACGGGCTGACCCCCCGCAGCA
The DNA here is from genome assembly GCF_054050335.1 of Geodermatophilus sp. SYSU D00698. NCBI lineage: Bacteria > Bacillati > Actinomycetota > Actinomycetes > Geodermatophilales > Geodermatophilaceae > Geodermatophilus > Geodermatophilus sp. SYSU D00698. The sequence continues at coordinate 151,682 of NZ_JBJGZD010000006.1, read as the reverse complement.
GCAGCCGGCGGCCGGCGTCCCCTCCGCGGGGGCGCCGGCCGCTGCCGTTCCCGCCGGCCGACCACCTAGGGTCCGGCGGGTGCTCGCCTGGCTCCTGGTCCCCGCCGTGCTCGCGACGGTCCTCGCCTGGGCCGCGGCGCGGCTGGTCCGGCGCCGCGCCCGCGGCCGCCGTGGCGGGCGGCTCGCCGCCGTCCTGGTCGCCGTCCTCGCCTGGCTGGCCGTCGCGGCGGGCGGGCTGCAGGTGTGGGCGCGGGCGTCCCTGGACTCCTCCGGCATCGCCCGCGCGATCGTGTGGATGGACGCCGACGTCGACGACCGGCTCCGGTTCCCCGAGCTGCCGGTCCCGGCCGGCGGCACCCCGCTGCCGCTGACCGCCGGCTCCCTTCCCGCCGGCGTCCTCGACGAGGTCACCGTCCCCGGCGGCGGCACCGAGGACCTCGCCGCGCTGCTGGACCGCACGCAGACCACGGGCTTCGTCGTGCTGCGCGGGAACGAGGTGCTGCTCGAGCGGTACGGCGCCGGCGGCACCCGGGAGACGCCGATGACGTCGTTCTCGGTGGCCAAGTCGGTGCTGTCCACGCTGGTCGGGCTGGCGATCGACCGCGGCGCGATCGGCGGCCTGGACGACCCGGTCACCGACCACGTCCCCGAGCTGCTCGACCGCGACCCTCGCTTCGGCGCCATCACGCTGCGGCACCTGGTGACCATGTCGTCGGGCCTGTCCTACGAGGAGGAGGGCCTGCCCTGGAGCGACGACGCGCTCACCTACTACGACGTCGACCTGCGGCGGCTCGCCCTGTCGGCCGAGGTCGCGCAGGAGCCGGGGCGGGAGTGGCTGTACTGCAACTACAACCCGCTGCTCGTGGGCCTGGTGCTCGAGCGCGCCGTCGGCGAGCCGGTCGAGGACTTCGCCGCCGAGGCGCTGTGGGGCCCGATGGGCGCCGAGGCGGACGCGAGCTGGAGCGCCGACAGCACGGCCGGCGGGTTCCCCAAGATGGAGAGCGGGTTCAACGCCGTCGCGCGGGACTGGGCCCGGTTCGGGCTGCTGTTCGCCCGGGAGGGCCGCGCCGGCGACCGGCAGGTCGTGCCCGCCGCGTGGGTCGCCGAGGCCACCGCCCGGGACACCTCCGCCGACCCGGCCGAGCACTACCAGTACTGGTGGTGGGTCGACACCGAGCGCGAGGGGCGGTTCTACGCCCGCGGCAACAAGGGCCAGTACGTCTACGTCGACCCGGCCACCGACGTCGTCGTGGTCCGGCTCGGCCGCGAGGAGGGCGTCGACGACTGGCCGGCGGTGCTCCGCGACGTCGCCGACCGGGTGGGCTGAGCGGGCGGCCCCCTGCAGGGGGGCGCCCCCTCAGTCGCCGACGATGGCGCGGCGCAGGTCCTCGGCGTCGGCGCGCACCTGGTCGAGCACGGCCGCGACGCCGTCCTCGCGCAGCAGCCCGCCGCTGAGCCGCTCGACCGGCACCGGCACGTGCTCCGGGTCGGCGTGGCGGGCGCCGAGCTCGAACGCGACCCGCAGCAGCGTGCCCTCGGCGGAGGTGGGGTCGTCGACGGCGGCCAGCGGCGCGACCATCGCCGGCGGGAAGCCCCACTGTTCCAGCGCCACCGCGGACAGCCGCAGCGCGGAGATGCCGTACCGGCACACCTCCGCGGTCCGCCGGGCGGCGAAGGGACGCTGACCGGCGGCCAGCTCGCGGTAGCCCTCCTGGTCGGCGGCGTGCAGCAGCGCCACGCCGACCTGGGCGAGCAGCCCGAGGCACAGGGCGTCCTGCGGCCGGCTGCCGAAGCGCGGGGCCAGCGCGGAGGCGGCCAGCGCGATGCCGGTGCTGGTCTCCCAGAACCGGTCGGGCAGCTGCGACTCGTCGTCCAGGCAGGTCAGCGCCACCGTCGCCATGGTGCGCACCGCGGTGAACCCGATGACGGTGACGGCGAACTGCAGCGTCGTCGCCCGCCCGCTCATGCCGAAGTAGGCCGAGTTGGCCAGCTTCATCACCCGGCCGGCCAGGGCGACGTCGGCGGCGAGCACGTCGGCGAGGGTGCGGGCGCTGGCGTCCTCGGTGTTGGCGACGGCCACCACCTGCGCGGCGACCGGGTGCTGCGCGGCCATGGTGTCGATGCCGGCGAGCAGCCGGTCCAGGTCCACCGCGGGGCGGGACAGGGGCACCGCGGTCACCGGGCACCCACCCAGGTGGCGACGGCCGCGCCGTCCATCGGCTCGGCCAGGGAGAAGCCCTGCAGGTAGGTGGCCCCGAGCTGGCGCAGCGCCACGGCCTGGGCGGAGGTGGCCACGCCCTCGGCGACGGTGGACAGCCCCAGGCTGCGGGCCAGCGCGATGACGGCGCTGGCGATCTCGACGTGCCCGTCGGCGAGCTCGGCCACGAAGGACCGGTCCACCTTGAGGCAGTCGACCGGCAGGTGGCGCAGGTAGGCCAGCGACGAGTAGCCGGTGCCGAAGTCGTCGATCGCCAGCGCCACCCCGAGGTCGCGCAGCCGCTGCAGCAGCGCACGGGCGGCGGCGGGGTCGGTCATGAGCGCGGACTCGGTGATCTCGATCGACAGCCGGGCCGGGGCGACGCCGTGCCGGTCCAGGGCGGCGACCACCTCGCCGGGCAGGCCGGCGTCGAGCTGCAGCGCCGAGACGTTGACGTTGACCTGGGGCGGCGCGGCCGCGCCGAGCGTGCGGTCCCACTCGGCCACCTGGCGGCACGCCTCGTCGAGGACCAGCAGCCCGAGCGCGCCCACCAGCCCGCTCTCCTCGGCCAGCGGCACGAACGTCGCGGGGCTGATCGGGCCGCGCTCGGGGTGCACCCAGCGGGCCAGCGCCTCGACGGCCTCCAGCGAGCCGTCGGCGGCGGAGACGATGGGCTGGTAGTGCAGGCCGATCCGCCGCTGCTCGATGGCGTCCCGCAGGTCGGCGACCAGCCGCAGCTTGTCGCGGGCCTCGGCGCGGCCGGCGCGGTCCAGCACCCGCACCCGGCCCTTGCCGCCGGCCTTGGCCTGGTACATGGCGATGTCGCAGTCGCGGACCAGGTCCGCGGCGTCGGCGTGCTCGGGGGCCTGCACGGTGACGCCGACGCTGCAGTGCGGCCGGAACCGCACGCCGGCCAGGTGCACCGGCACCGCGAGCGCGGCGACGATGCGCTCGGCCAGCGCGGCGGCGTCGGCCTCGTCGACGTCCTCGCAGACGACGACGAACTCGTCCCCGCCGAAGCGGGCGACCAGGTCGCCGGGGCGGACCGTGGCGCGCAGCCGCCCGGCGACCTCCACCAGCAGCTCGTCGCCGGCCTCGTGGCCGAGGGAGTCGTTGACCACCTTGAAGTCGTCGAGGTCCAGGAACAGGCAGGCCAGGCCGCCGCCGGCGGTGAACCGGCCGGCGAGGTGCTGGTCGAGCAGGGTGCGGTTGGGCAGGCCGGTCAGCGGGTCGTGCTGGGCCTGGTGCGCCAGCCGCGCCTCGAACGCCATCCGGTCGGTGACGTCCTCGACGGTGCCGAGGAAGCCCGCGCCCGCGCCCGGGGTGAACACGTGCCCGAAGCGCAGCACGGTGGTCCGCTCGGTGCCGTCGGGGCGCACCAGGCGCGCCAGCACCTCGCCGTCCCCGCCTTCGAGGACGGCGGCCACGACCTCCACGACGGCGCCCAGGTCGTCCTCGTGCACGCAGCCGGTCCACCCGGTGCCCAGCAGGACCTCGGCGGGCCGCCCGGCCAGCCGGCAGAACGCGTCGTTGACGTGCGCCAGCCGCATGCCCTGCTCGGACAGCAGCGTCGGGACCGGCGAGCGCTCGCTCAGGGTGGCGAAGCGGCGCTCGGCGGCGTCGGCGCCGGCGCGCGACACCCGGTCGGCGTTCCCGGCCCCGGGCGTGATCGCCAGCGTCCACGCGTCCCCGGCCGGCGCGGGGGTCGCCCGCACGACCGCGTCGGTCAGGCCGCCGTCCGCGGTGCGGACCGGCAGGGCCAGCCGGGAGGTGTGCTCGCGGCGCAGCAGCAGCGGGAGCTCGCCGGCGGCGAGCGTGGGGACCAGGTCGGTGACCGGCCGCCCGGCGAGGTCCTCCGGGGCGGGACCGAGCAGCCGGACGGCGCCCTCGTTGGCCCAGGTGACCCGCGGCGCGTCCCCGATGGTCTCGGCCACGAGCAGGGCGGTCCCCTCGCCCCCCGCCGCCGCGGAGAAGACCGCGGCCACCACCTCCGGGGTCACGGCACCGGCCGGACCCGTGACGGGCGGGCTGGCGGGCACGGGCGTCCTCCTCGACTGCGTCGGCCTGCACGGTCGGTGTCCCCGCACGGGGACACCCCCGCTGCGTCGGCACCGGCGGGGCCGGACTGCAGCCGGGGACGCCGTCCCCTCACCCCGAGGGGTGGGTCCGGGCCGCCTGCGATCCGCGTCACGATCGGGTCCCGGGGGGCGAGGGATGCCGGGTGCGCCTGTCACCATGCAGCCCCGGGGTGGCGAGAGCCCGCCTCCCCCGCAGCACCACCCAGGCCCGCCGGCAACGACGCCGGCCCGAGCTGTCGTTGGAGTGCGCGTGCTCATCGGTGTGCCCGCAGAGACCCGGCGGAACGAGACGCGGGTCGCCGCGACCCCCGCGAGCGTCGGCCGGCTGTGCGCCCTCGGCCACGAGGTCCTCGTCCAGTCCGGCGCCGGGGAGGCGGCCAGCTGCCCCGACGAGGCCTACGTCGCCGCCGGCGCGCGGATCGGCTCGGCCGCCGAGGCGTGGGGCGCCGACGTCGTCCTGCACGTCAACGCCCCGACCCTCGACGAGGTCGCCCGGCTGCGCCCGGACGCGGTGCTGGTCAGCCTGCTGGCCCCGGCCCTGGCGCCCGACCTGCTCGACGCGCTGACCGCCCGCGGCGTCACCGCCCTGGCGATGGACGCCGTCCCCCGCATCTCCCGGGCCCAGTCGCTGGACGTGCTGTCCTCGATGGCCAACATCGCCGGCTACCGGGCCGTCGTCGAGGCCGCGCACGCCTTCGGCCGGTTCTTCACCGGGCAGGTCACCGCGGCGGGCAAGGTGCCGCCGGCCAAGGTCTTCGTGGCCGGCGCCGGCGTCGCGGGGCTCGCCGCCATCGGCGCGGCGAGCAGCCTGGGCGCGATCGTGCGGGCCACCGACGTCCGGCCCGAGGTCGCCGAGCAGGTGCGCTCGCTGGGCGGCGAGTACGTCGGCGTGCCGGCCGACGAGGAGGAGCAGGCCGCCGGCAGCGGCACCGGCTACGCGTCGGTGACGTCGGAGAGCTTCAACGCGCGGGCCGCCGTCATGTACGCCGAGCAGGCCCGCGACGTCGACGTCGTCATCACCACCGCGCTCATCCCCGGCCGCCCGGCACCCCGGCTGCTCACCGAGGACATGGTGGCGAGCATGAAGCCGGGGTCGGTCGTCGTGGACATGGCCGCCGCGCAGGGCGGCAACGTCGCCGGCTCGGTGCCCGACGAGGTGGTGGTGACCCCGAACGGCGTCACGATCATCGGCTACACGGACCTGCCTGCCCGGCTGCCGGCGCAGGCCTCGCAGCTGTTCGCCACCAACCTGGTCAACCTGCTCACGCTGCTCACCCCCGGCAAGGACGGGCGGCTGGTCCTGGACACGGACGACGTCGTGCAGCGGGCGATGACCGTGACCCGCGACGGCGAGCTGCTGTGGCCCCCGCCGCCGGTGCAGGTCTCCGCCGCCCCGGCCGCCGCCGCGCCGCCACCGGCGCCGCTGCCGCCACCGGAGAGCAAGGCGCCGACGCCCCAGCGGCGGGCCGCGCTGGTGGGCCTGGCCGCCGCGCTGCTGTTCCTGCTGGCCGCCTTCTCCCCCGACCAGCTCATCGGCAACCTGACGGTGTTCGCCCTCGCCGTCGTCGTCGGCTTCTACGTCATCGGGCACGTGCACCACGCGCTGCACACCCCGCTGATGAGCGTCACCAACGCGATCTCCGGGATCATCGTGGTCGGCGCCCTGCTGCAGCTGGGCCACGTCAGCACCGTGGTCACCGTGCTCGCGTTCCTCGCCGTCCTGCTGGCCAGCATCAACGTGTTCGGCGGCTTCGCGGTGACCCGCCGCATGCTCGGCATGTTCCGGAGGGCCTGACCGCCATGACCGCCACCAGCGCCGCGTCCGCGGCCTACATCGTCGCCGGCCTGCTGTTCGTCCTGAGCCTGGCCGGCCTGTCGAGGCACGAGACCGCCAAGGCGGGCAACGCCTACGGCATCGCCGGCATGGCCGTCGCCCTGGTCGCCACCGTCGGGCTGGCCTGGCGCGACGGCGACGCGCTCGCCGTCGGGCTGATCGCCGTCGCCATGGCCCTCGGCGCGGCCATCGGCCTGTGGCGGGCGCGCATCGTCGAGATGACCGGCATGCCCGAGCTCATCGCGCTGCTGCACAGCTTCGTCGGCCTGGCCGCGGTGCTGGTCGGCTGGAACGGCTACCTGTCGGTCGAGGGGGCCGGGTCGTCAGGAGGCGGGGCCGGCGAGGCCGAGGAGCTCGGCCTGCCGGTCGGCATCCACTCCGCCGAGGTCGCGATCGGCGTCTTCATCGGCGCGGTCACCTTCACCGGCTCGATCGTCGCGTTCCTCAAGCTGTCGGCGCGGATCAGGAGCAACCCGCTGGTGCTGCCGGGCAAGAACGCGCTGAACCTGGGCGCGCTCGCGGCGTTCGCCGTCCTGACCGTCGTCTTCGTCGTCTCGCCCGGCCTGGGCGTGCTCGCCGCGGTCACCGTGCTGGCGCTGGCGCTGGGCTGGCACCTGGTCGCCTCGATCGGCGGCGGCGACATGCCGGTCGTCGTCTCGATGCTCAACAGCTACTCCGGCTGGGCGGCGGCGGCGTCGGGCTTCCTGCTCGACAACGACCTGCTCATCATCACCGGCGCGCTGGTCGGCTCCTCGGGTGCCTACCTCTCCTACATCATGTGCCAGGCGATGAACCGCTCCTTCATCTCCGTCATCGCCGGCGGCTTCGGCAACGAGGGCAGCACCACCGGGACCGGCACGGTCGAGGGCGAGCACACCGAGACCACCGCCGAGGAGGTCGCGCAGCTGCTGCGCGACGCCGACAGCGTCGTCATCACCCCCGGCTACGGCATGGCGGTCGCGCACGCGCAGAACGCCGTCGCCGACCTCACCCGCACCCTGTCGGACAAGGGCGTGCCGGTGCGCTTCGGCATCCACCCGGTCGCCGGGCGGCTGCCCGGGCACATGAACGTGCTGCTGGCCGAGGCGAAGGTGCCCTACGACGTCGTCCTGGAGATGGACGAGATCAACGACGACTTCCCGAAGACGTCGGTCGTGCTGGTCATCGGCGCCAACGACACCGTGAACCCGGCCGCGGCCGAGGACCCGGGCTCCCCCATCGCCGGCATGCCGGTGCTGCACGTGTGGGAGGCCGAGCACGTCGTCGTGTTCAAGCGGTCGATGAGCACCGGCTACGCCGGTGTCCAGAACCCGCTGTTCTTCCGCGAGAACACCCGGATGCTGTTCGGCGACGCGCGCGAGCGCGTCGAGGACATCCTGCGGGCGCTGTGAACGTGCTCGTCAGCCCGGCCTGGCTGATCGGCGGGCTGCGCAACGTGCCGGGCTTCCTGGCCACCGACGGGCGGGGGCTGGCGTTCGTCGGCGACACCCCGGTGTTCGACGTGCCGCTCGACGCGGTCACCGACGTCTCGTGGCCGTGGTGGTGGTTCGGCGGCGGGCTGAGGCTGTCGGCGGCCGGGCAGCGGTGGAAGGTCACGTTCGTGCGACCCAACGGGATGCCGCCGCCGCAGCCGTCGGTGCTGGCGTCGTCGGTGGGCACCGTCGGGGTGCTCACCGGGACGCTGCCCCCGCACGTCCTGGCCGACCTCGACGCGCTGCGCGGGCTGGCCGACGTCCGTGACGGCCGCGCGGCCGGACGGCGCTGGCGCGAGGTGCTGCCGGGCTGAGTTGCGGCGTGGTCGGCCCGGGCGCGACGGTGGACGACGTGGACCCCTTCCGCCTCGGCATGCCGAAGATCCCCGGCCTCACGGAGCTGCTCACGCTCCTGCAGACGCAGACCGAGGCGCTGGCCCAGCTGCCGCGGACCCTGACCGACCTCAACGCCGCTGTCCGGGAGCTCATCGCCGCGACCTCGACGGCGACGTCGGCCATCTCGTCGGCGCAACGCACCGCCGAGCGGCTGGAGGGGCTGGTCGGCGAGCTCGAGGAGCCGGTGCGGGCACTCAAGCCGGGGCTGGAGCGGGTCGGGCGGGTGCTCGACGACCCCGCGGTGGATGCGGTGCCGGACATCATCCGCACCATCGACGAGGACCTGATGCCGATGATCGCGACGCTGCGTCAGGCGCAGTCACGGGTCGCCGGCGTCACCGGCCTGCTGCGCCGCCGCGGCCGCCCCGACGAGCGCCCCGACGACCGCCCCGACGACGCGGACGCGGCGGGCTGACGGTCGCCGCGGCCGCCGTCCAGTGCGGCGGGCGCCCGAGGACGGCGGGCAGGCGGGTGCCGGCGTCGCCGCGGGCGGCGGCCACCTGCGGGCGGGTGAGGAACAGCGCACCGCTGAGGTCGGCGCCGCGCAGGTCGGCCGCGCGCAGGTCCGCGCCGAGCAGGTCGGTGCCGGTGAGGTCGGCCCCGCGCAGGTCCGCGCCGATCAGGTAGGCGCCGCGCAGGCTCACCCGGCGCAGGTCGGTCCGTCGCAGGTCGGCGCCGACCAGGTCGGCGTTGCGCCGGTCCCGCCCGCCGGTGCGGACGGCGGCGCTGACCCGGCCCAGCAGCTCCCCCGCCTCCCCGCGGACCGCTCCGGCGTCGACCGCTGCCAGCTCGGCCGGTGGGCCCGCGGCCAGCCGCTCCGTGCGCCCGAGCGCCGCGGTGACCTCCCCGTGCAGACCGGCCGGCAGCGGCAGCGCGGCCGCCTCGGTGAGATACCAGAGCAGCTCGTGCAGCTGCCGCAGGACGGGGAACGCCGCCGCGACGCCGGGGTCGGCGGCCGGGTGCTCGACGGCGGCGGCCTGCACCAGCCGCTGGCCGGCGCCGAAGCAGTCGAAGACCGTGCAGCCGGGGAAGCCGCGCTGCCGCAGGTCGGCGTGGATGCCGCAGCGGGCGTCGGCGGTGAGGTGGAGGCAGGCCCGGCCGGCCGGCTTGTCGATGGCGAAGTCGGCCGAGGCGGCGAAGGCGGGCAGCACGCAGCACAGCCCGGCGCAGGACGAGCAGTCGGCGGCCAGGTCCCGCCGCCGGTCGGCGGGGGCGGCCGCCGGCGGGGCGGGAGGGGTCACCGGCCGAGGGTATGCCGCGGGCATGGACGTGCTGAGCAGCCGCGTGCTCCTGCGGCCCACCGACCCCGAGCGCTCGCAGGCGTTCTACCGCGACGTCCTCGGGCTGGCCGTGCACCGCGAGTTCGGCCCGCCCGGGCACCGCGGGCTGGTGTTCTTCCTCGGCAACGGCCTGCTCGAGGTGTCCGGCCGGGCCGACCAGCGCCCGCGCGGGCTGGCGCTGTGGGTGCAGGTGCGCGACCTGGCCGCCGAGGTGGCGCGGCTGGCCGGGGCCGGCGTCCCCGTCGTCGCGGAGCCCGGGCGCATGCCGTGGGGCCTGCTGGAGGCGACGGTCGAGGACCCCGACGGCGTGGCGATCGTGCTCGTCGAGGTCCCCGCCGACCACCCGCTCCGGGTGGACCTCCGCCCCCTGGGTCGAGACGCGAACGTGTGAGCGGCGTGCGGGGACGGCCCCGTCCAGAGGCTCGCCCCGAGCCTGCGAGGGGCGAGGAGGACGGGGTCCCTCCCTAGTCGGTGCCGGACTCCATCGCGGCGCGGTCGAGCGCCTCGTCGTCGACCGGGGCGGTGCGGCCGGCGATCGCCTGCGCGCCGCCCTCGGTCATCCGGTCGATCAGCCCGGTGGCGGCCGCCTGCGCGGCGCCGATGACGGCGGGCTCGGCCCCGCCGCCGACCATGCCGAGCCGCGCGTACTGCTCGAGCTTGGCGCGGGAGTCGGCGATGTCGAGGTTGCGCATGGTCAGCTGGCCGATCCGGTCCGTGGGGCCGAAGGCGGGGTCCTCGGTGCGCTCCATCGACAGCTTGTCCGGGTGGTAGCTGAAGGCCGGGCCGGTGGTGTCGACGACCGACCAGTCCTCCCCGCGCCGCAGCCGCAGCGTGACCTCGCCGGTGACGGCCATGCCGACCCACCGCTGCAGCGACTCCCGCAGCATGAGCGCCTGGGGGTCCAGCCACCGGCCCTCGTACATGAGCCGGCCCAGCCGCCGGCCCTCGGTGTGGTAGGTGGCGAGGGTGTCCTCGTTGTGGATGGCGTTGACCAGCCGCTCGTACGCGGCGTGCAGCAGCGCCATGCCCGGCGCCTCGTAGATGCCGCGGCTCTTGGCCTCGATGACCCGGTTCTCGATCTGGTCGGACATGCCCAGCCCGTGCCGGCCGCCGATCGCGTTCACCTCGAGCACGAGGTCGACGGCGGAGGCGTACTCCTTGCCGTTGACCGAGACCGGCCGCCCGTTGGCGAAGCCGATCGTCACGTCCTCGGTCTCGATCTCGACGGCGGGGTCCCAGAACCGGACGCCCATGATCGGCTCGACGATCTCGATGCTCGCGTCGAGGTGCTCCAGCCGCTTGGCCTCGTGGGTGGCACCCCAGATGTTGGCGTCGGTGGAGTAGGCCTTCTCCGCGCTGTCCCGGTAGGGCAGGCCGTGCGCGGTCAGCCACTCCGACATCTCCTTGCGGCCGCCCAGCTCCTCGACGAACCGGGCGTCCAGCCACGGCTTGTAGATCCGCAGCGAGGGGTTGGCCAGCAGGCCGTACCGGTAGAACCGCTCGATGTCGTTGCCCTTGAACGTCGAGCCGTCGCCCCAGATCTGGACGTCGTCCTCGAGCATGGCGCGCACCAGCAGCGTGCCGGTGACCGCGCGGCCGAGCGGGGTGGTGTTGAAGTAGCTGCGCCCGCCGGAGCGGATGTGGAACGCCCCGCAGGTCAGGGCCGCCAGGCCCTCCTCGACCAGCGCCTCGCGGCAGTCGACCAGCCGGGCGATCTCCGCGCCGTAGGCGGTGGCCCGGCCGGGCACCGAGGCGATGTCGGGCTCGTCGTACTGGCCGATGTCCGCGGTGTAGGTGCAGGGGACCGCGCCCCGGTCGCGCATCCAGGCGACCGCCACGGAGGTGTCGAGACCACCGGAGAAGGCGATCCCGACGCGTTCGCCGACGGGCAGGGACGTGAGCACCTTGGACACGAGAGAGATTATGCACGTCCGCGCATGACCATTCACGGGCGGGGGTCGGGGCGCCCGGCCCGTGGGGCAGGATCGCAGGCGTGCCGGACCTCTCCCTCGGCGACGACCTGCGCGGTCTCGTCGACGCCGCCCCCTCCCCGTTCCACGCCGTGGCCGAGCTCACCCGCCGGCTGACCGCCGCCGGGTTCACCGAGCTGGCCGAGGCCGACGCGTGGCGGCTCGCCCCCGGCGGGGCGCACTTCGTGGTGCGGCAGGGCAGCCTCGTCGCGTTCCGGCTGGGCAGCGCCCCGCTCGCCGAGGCCGGCATGCGGCTGGTCGGCGCGCACACCGACTCCCCCACCTTCCGGGTCCGGCCGCGGTCCGACGTCCGGCAGGCCGGCTACCGGCTGGTCGGCGTCGAGCCGTACGGCGGCGGGTTGTGGCACACCTGGCTGGACCGGGAGCTGACCGTCGCCGGGCGGGTGGTGCTGCGCGGCGGCCGCACCGCGCTGGTCCGGCTCGACGGCGCCCCGCTGCGGCTGCCGTCGCTGGCCGTCCACCTCGACCGGAGCGTGCGCGAGGGGCTGACGCTGGACCCGCAGCGGCACCTGGTCCCCGTCTGGTCGCGGGACCTGGACACCGAGCCCGGGCTCACCGAGGCGCTCGCCGCGGCCGTCGGGGGATCGCCGGGCGACGTCGTCGGGCACGACCTGGTGCTGGCCGACACCCAGCCCGCGGCCCCCGCCGGCGCGGACGGCACGTGGGTCGCGGCGCCGCGGCTGGACAACCTGGCCAGCTGCCACGCCGGCGTGACGGCGCTGGTCGGCGCGGCACCCGGCGAGCGCACCCAGGTGCTGGTCGCCAACGACCACGAGGAGGTGGGCAGCGGCTCGATGTCGGGGGCGCGCGGCAGCTTCCTGGAGGACGTCGTCCGCCGGCTGGTCGCCGTCACCGACCCCGCGGACCCGCAGGCGCTGCCCCGGACGCTCGCGCGGTCCCGGCTGGTCTCGGCGGACACGGCGCACGCCGTCCACCCGACCCGGTACGACCGGCACGAGCCCGCCCACACCCCGCAGCTCGGCGGCGGCCCGGTGCTGAAGGTGAACGCCAACCAGGCCTACGCCACCGACGCGGCCGGCAGCGGCTGGTTCGCCGAGCGGTGCGCCGAGGCGGGCGTGCCGGTGCAGTACTTCGTCTCCCGCGCCGACCTGCCCTGCGGCTCGACGATCGGCCCGCTGACCGCCACCCGGCTGGGCGTGGCGACCGTCGACGTCGGCGCGCCGATGCTGGCCATGCACTCCTGCCGCGAGCTCGCCTCCGCGCTCGACGTGCCGCTGGTGGTGGCCGCGCTGACCGCCTGCTACGAGGACTGAGCGGGCGGCGGTTCCTGGCCGGTGGGCCGGTCGGCCGGCCGGTCCGACGGGGAGCGGCGGAGGACGTCGGCGAAGGACTCCTCCAGCCGCGCCCAGGTGCCGCTCCACTCGACGAGCGGCTCGAGGATCCGCTCGAAGACCGCCAGCTGCTCGTCGAAGGCCTGCAACTGGCCCACCAGACCCTCGACGAGCTGCCGCTGCGCCCGCACCGACGACGCGATCGACCGCACCTGCGCCGCCGACATCGCCCCGGGCGGCGAGGGCAGCCGCGGCAGCGACAGCCCCGACGGGACGGCGCCGGCGGCCAGCCGGGTGGCCCGGTCGGTGAAGCCGCGCAGCTGCGCCACGAACTCCTCGACCGACCGCGCCACCAGCCCGCCGTCGCGGGGCCTGTCCTCGGACTCGCTCACGCGCACCTCCCCCGGCCCGCCCGCCCCGGTGGGCGGGAACCGGACCCAGTCTCGCGGCTGCGGACCTCAGCCGCCGGTCAGCGCGCGCAGGGTCTCCGCGTTCCGGACCGCGTGGCCGTACCCGTCGTTGTTGAAGTACGCGTAGACGTCGCGCCCCTGCCCGGCCCACTCGCCGATCCGGTCGGCCCACCAGCGCAGGTCGGCGTCGGGGTAGGAGCCGGCGTACAGGTGCGCGGCGTCGGGCCCGTGCAGCCGGACGTAGACGAACGGCGCCGTCGCGCGCAGCACGCACGGCAGGCCGGCGCCGCTCATCACACAGTAGGCGGCGCCGTGCCGCTCGAGCAGCGCGAACACGCCGTCGTCGTGCCAGCTGGGGTGCCGGAACTCCACGGCCACCCGCATCCAGTCCGGCAGCAGGCCGAGGAAGTGGTCGAGCCGGGCGTCGTCGCGGGCGGCGGCCGGGTGCAGCTGGACCAGCAGCACCGCCCGCCGGGGCCCCAGCTCGTGCCAGGCCGCGGTCATCCGCTCGACCCAGGCCTCCGGGGCGTACAGCCGCTTGGCGTGGGTCAGCCCGCGCGGGGCCTTGACCGACAGCCGGAAGCCCTCGGGCAGGCGCTGCCGCCACCCGGCGAAGGTCGCGGTGCGCGGCCAGCGGTAGAAGCTGGCGTTGAGCTCGACGGTGCCGAACCGGCGGACGTAGTGGGCCAGCCGGTCGCGGGACGGCGTCCCCGGCGGGTACAGGACGTCCTCCCAGTGGTCGTAGCTCCAGCCCGACGTGCCGACGTGGACGGCCACCGGCGCCCCTGCGCGGTCAGGCCCGGCGCAGGGCGGCCAGGCGGGTGGCGGCGGCGAGCACCCTCCCGTACGAGCCGGGCGCCAGGCGCACCAGGACGTCCGGGACGACGGCGCTGGCGCCGATGAGCAGCCGCGGCCGGCGCCGCTCCACCGCGTCGACGATCCGCTGCGCGGCGCGGCCGGCCGGGTACCGCAGCAGCCTGGCGAACTCCCGCTTGCCCCGCTCGGCCTCCGCCGGGTCCGCGCCACTGGCGACACGGGCGGTCTCGGCGATGCGGGTCGCGATGCCACCGGGGTGCACGCTGGTCACGCCGACGCCGTCCTCGGCCAGCTCGTGCCGCAGCGCCTCGGTGAACCCGCGGACGGCGAACTTGCTCGACGCGTACGCCGCCTGCCCGGCCGGCGCCATGAGCCCGAACAGGCTGGAGACGTTCACCAGGTGCGACCCGGGGTGCGCCTGGAGCGTCGGCAGCAGCGCGTGGGTGAGCCGGACGGTGGCGCGGAAGTTGACGTCCACGACCCACTCGAACTCCTCGAGGGTCACCTGGTCGAACCGCCCGCCCAGCGCGACGCCGGCGTTGTTGACCAGCAGCGTCGTCCCCGGGTGGTCCGCGACGACCCGGTCGGCGGCCGCGCGCAGCTGCCCGGCGTCGGCGAGGTCGGCGACGACGGTGGCCACCGACTGGCCCGGGGAGGCCGCACGCACCGCCGCCGCGACGCCCTCGAGCCGCTCGGCGTCGCGGTCGAGCAGCACGAGGTCGTTGCCGCGGGCGGCCAGCCGCGGGGCGAGCGCGGCGCCGATGCCGCTGGCCGCCCCGGTGACGACGGCGGTACCGGTGAAGGCGTAGGGGCGCACGCGGCGACCGTATCCGGCGGCGCTCAGGGCAGCCGCCACACCGTCGTCCGGCGCAGCCCGGGCCCCTCCGTCTCGGGGACCTCGTACACCGCGGCCGACTCCAGCCGCTCGTGCGGGAGGTACGGGCGGCCGGGGTCGCCGACGAGCACCTCGCAGCCGCGGGCCCGCGCCCGGTCGAGGAAGGGCAGCACCCGCCCGGTCATCTCCCGGTCGTAGCAGACGTCCCCGGCGACGACGACGTCGACGGCGGGCGGCTCGCGGTCCAGCACGTCGCCGGTGACGCTGATGCCCGCGACGCCGTTGAGGCCGGCGTTGACGCCGACCGCCGTCCGGGAGAACGGGTCGACGTCGCTGGCCAGCACCCACCGGGCACCGGCGAGGACGGCGGCGACGGCCACCAGGCCGCTGCCCGACCCGAGGTCGAGCACCGTGCGGCCGCCGACGGTGGCGGGCTCGTCGAGCAGGTGGCGGGCCAGCGCCTGCCCGCCGGGCCAGGCGGCGGCCCAGAACGGCGGCTCCTCGCCCGCCCCGCCGGCCGCGGTCTCCATCGCCTCCCACAGGGCGACGACGTCGTCGGCGACGTGCAGCCGCACCTCGGGGACGAGCGAGGGCCGGCGCACCTGGGTGTGCGCGCGGACGAACCCCGCTGGCACCACCCGGGTGGCCGGCCCTCGATGAATCACGTGTCGATCAGTACCAGCCGGTGGCCTGGCTGTGCGCCCAGGCGTCGCACGGCGAGCCGTAGCGCTCCTCGATGTAGATCAGGCCGGCGTCGATCTGGCGGTAGCCGTCGGAGGTCTTGGCGATCCCGGTGCTGGCCCAGGTGGAGTCCAGGAACTGCGGGATGCCGTAGGCGGTGCTGGTGGGGTTCTGGGCGTTGGGGTTCCAGCCGCTCTCCTTGCCCCACAGCTTCTCCAGGCAGGAGAACTGCTCGCCGCTGCCGACCTTGCTCAGCGCGTAGTCCTTGAAGGAGCCGGAGGGCGCGGCGGGGGCGGCCTCCTCGGCGGCCTGCTCCTCGGCGGCCTGCTCCGCGGCGGCCTGCTCCGCGGCGGCGGCCTCGGCGGCGGCCTGCGCCTCGGCGGCCTGGCGGGCGGCCTCCTGCTCCGCGGCGACGCGGGCGGCCTCCTGCTCGGCGGCGACGCGGGCGGCCTCGGCCTCGGCGGCCTGGCGGTCGCGCTCGGCCTGCTCGGCGGCGAGCTGCGCGTGGGCGGCACCGGCCTCCTGCGCGCTGCGCTCGGCGCGCGAGGCGGCGATGTCGGCCAGCGACGTCAGGTCGGGGGCGGTCGCGGCCTGCTGCTGCGGGATGCCCAGCTCGTCGGCGACGCTGACCGCGGTGCCGGCGGTGTCGGTGCCGGCGGAGGCGGCGGGGCCGCTGGTGGAGACGACGCCGACGATCAGCGCGCCGGCGGCGGCGGCGCCGAGCAGGAGGGCCGGGCGGCGCGGGCCCAGCGGCGGGCTGCCGCGGCGGAACAGGCGCCGGCGGGCGGGGGCCTCGGCGGCGTCCGCGACCGCGGGCAGCTCGCGGGTGGCGGTGCCGGCCGTGGTCTCGGCGGCGGTGTCGGGGGTGTCGGCGGTGGCGAGCTCGACGGTCGCGGGGGCGTCGGCAGGCGTGTTCGGGACGTGGCGGGACATGAGGGGGTGAGGGCTCCGAGGGAGAGTGCGCGCGGCAGCGGGCCCGGAGGCGGACCTCGGGCATGCGCGTGCGGCGCGGGGCTACGGGTGTCGCGGACTACGGGGTCCCCGGCGACGTCGTCGCAGGGAGCGGCAGGGCAGGGGCGGCCGGCGTCAGGCGGACGCGGGAGCGCGGTGTGCGCGCGGGCAGCTGCACCTGCGGGCCGCTTCGGCCCGGAGGCGGGGCATGCGGGGACTCTCCGTTTCTTCCGTGAGCCGCCTACCGAGTTAGCTGACGGGTTCGGGCGGGAAGCAGCCCTACGCGCGCCGGGCCGGAGCTCGGCGGGCGCGATTCACCCCAGTACTGCGGTGGGTCCCCGGCTCGCGTCCACGGGCGCGGACACGACTCGGCGGCGTCCGGCCGGGCTCCCCAGGACGGGGACCTGACGACCAGCCGGACGCCAGCCACCGTACGGTCGTTACCGGTTCGTGACAACCGCCGGGGCCGGAGGTGCGGCCGTGACGGGTGGGGCGGACCCCCTCGTCCCGGAACCCGCCCCCGCGTCGCCGCTGGTCAGGAGGCCGCGGCCACCTCGGGCCGGCCGGGCCCGTGCAGCGGTGTCACGTCGGACACGTCCGTCCCGGACGACGCCGGACGCGACTCCGCCCGGAGTCCACCGGCGGAGTCCTCCAGACGGGCCAGCCCCCGCTTGTCGCCCAGGGCGGGGACGTCGTCGGGCACGACGCCGGTGACGACGGCGAGCGCCTCGTCCAACTGCCCGGTCAGCAGGCGCAGCCAGTCGCGCGCCCGGTCGCGCTCGTCGCGCAGGGGCTCGAGCTCGGCCTCGACGGCGTGCCGGCGCTCGAGCGCCTCGGCGTCGGCCCGCGCCCGTGCCGCGGCGGCCTCGCGGTCCCGCCGCTCGCGCTCCGCGGCGGCCGCCTCCTCCAGCCGGGCCGCCTCGCGGCGCGCGGCCTCGAGGACGGCGGCGGCCTCGCTGCGGGTCTGCTCGCGGGCGGCGAGCACCGCCTCGCGCATCTCGGCCACCCCGGACAGCCGGGCCTGCGCCTCGGCGAGCGCCTCGGCGCGGATCCGCCCGGCCTCCTCCTCGGCGGCGGCGGTCAGCGCGGCGGCCTCCTCCTCGGCCCGCCGCACGATCGCCGCCGCGTCCTCGGGGCCGGGCAGGCTCTGCCGCTCGCGGACCAGCTGGGCCAGCCGCCGGCGGGCGTTCTGCAACTCGGCCGAGGCGGCGGCGTAGCGGCTGAGCAGGTGCTCGTTCTCCCGGCGCAGGACCAGGAGCTCGGTCTCGGCCCAGGCGACGTAGTCGTCGACCTGCACGCGGTCGTAGCCGCGGACCGCCCCGGTGAACACCGGTCCGGTGCCCAGCAGGCCGTCGAGCCCACGTCCCGGAGGCGGCTCCGCGGTGCCGTCCCCGGTCCCGTCGGGAGCAGCTCCCCGTCCCCGCAGCGACATCCCGGTTCCCCCTCGGTGCGCCGTCCGATCCGGCCCCCCACCGGCGTGCCGGTCGGGGGTGATCACAGAGTTCCACCCGCCGCGTGCGGCCGGACGGGTCGACACGGACGCGTGCGGGGCGTCCGGACCGGTCGCGCCCGGACGTGCCGGGCCGGTCACCGAGCGCGGTCGAGAGGTCTCAGTACGGTCACGGAGGCGTCGGGAATGCCCGGCGGGGGCGGGTCGTTGGGCCGGGTACAGTAGTTGCACTCTCAACCACATGGAGCGCGAGATGCAGTTCGGGGTCTTCACGGTCAGCGACGTCACGACCGACCCGACGACGGGGCGGACGCCGAGCGAGGCGGAGCGGATCAAGGCCGTCGTCACCATCGCGAAGAAGGCCGAGGAGGTGGGCCTCGACGTCTTCGCGCTCGGTGAGCACCACAACCCGCCGTTCTTCTCGTCCTCCCCCACGACCACGCTGGCCTACGTCGCGGCGCAGACCTCCCGGCTGCAGCTGTCGACGTCGACCACGCTGATCACCACCAACGACCCGGTGAAGATCGCCGAGGACTACGCGATGCTGCAGCACCTCGCGGACGGCCGCGTCGACCTGATGATGGGCCGCGGCAACACCGGCCCGGTCTACCCGTGGTTCGGCCAGGACATCCGCAACGGCATCCCGCTGGCGGTGGAGAACTACGCGCTGCTGCGCCGGCTGTGGGACGAGGAGGTCGTGGACTGGCAGGGCCGGTTCCGCACCCCGCTGCAGGGCTTCACCTCCACCCCGCGGCCGCTGGACGGCGTCCCGCCGTTCGTGTGGCACGGCTCGATCCGCTCGCCGCAGATCGCCGAGCAGGCCGCCTACTACGGCGACGGCTTCTTCCACAACCACATCTTCTGGCCGAAGGAGCACACCCAGCGGATGGTGGAGTTCTACCGGTCCCGGTTCGAGCACCACGGCCACGGCGCCGCCGACCAGGCGATCGTCGGCCTCGGCGGGCAGGTGTTCATGCGGAGGAACAGCCAGGACGCCGTCGCCGAGTTCCGGCCCTACTTCGACGACGCGCCGGTCTACGGGCACGGGCCCTCGCTCGAGGACTTCTCCCGGGAGACGCCGCTGACGGTGGGCAGCCCGCAGCAGGTCGTCGAGCGCACCCTCGGCTTCCGCGACTACGTCGGCGACTACCAGCGGCAGCTGTTCCTGATCGACCACGCCGGCCTGCCGCTCAAGACCGTGCTCGAGCAGCTGGACCTGCTCGGCGAGGAGGTCGTGCCGGTGCTGCGCCGCGAGTTCGCCGCGCTCAAGCCGGCGCACGTGCCCGACGCCCCGACCCACGCCGCCCGGGTGGCGGCGCGCGGCGGCGCGCAGGACTCCACGGTGTACGCCGCGGGTGACGACGTCACCGGCCGTGCCGACGACGGGGCCCGCGAGGAGGTGTCCGTCCGATGACCACCCGCACCCTGGCCGTCGTCAGCGCGGGGCTCGGCGTCCCGTCGTCGACCCGGCTGCTGGCCGACCGGCTCGCGGCGGCGACCGTCGCCGCGCTGCGCGAGCGCGGCGAGGACGCCACCGTCGAGGTCGTCGAGCTGCGCGAGCACGCCCGCGACGTCGCGGACGCGCTCGTCACCGGCTTCCCCAACGCCGCGCTGCGCGCGGCGGTCGCGACGGTGACCGGCGCGGACGCGGTCATCGCGGTCACGCCGGTGTTCACCGCCTCCTACAGCGGCCTGTTCAAGTCCTTCGTCGACGTGCTGGACAAGGACGCGCTCACCGGCACGCCGGTGCTGCTCGCGGCGACCGCCGGCACCGCCCGGCACTCGCTGGTGCTCGAGCACGCCGTGCGGCCGCTGTTCAGCTACCTGCGCGCGGTGACCGTGCCGACGGCGGTCTTCGCGGCGAGCGAGGACTGGGCCGGCGGGGACGGCGCCGGCCAGGAGCTGGCCGCGCGGATCACCCGCGCGGCCGGCGAGCTGGCCGACGTCGTCACCGGCCGGCCGGCGGCGGCCCGCCCGGCCGACCCGTTCACCGACGTCCCCTCCTTCGAGGACCTCCTCCGGGGCACCGCCTAGGACCGGTCCTGGACCGGCGCCTGGGACGACCCGCCGCCGCGCGGGTCGGCGTGCCGCGCCGTGTCGCGCTCGGGGGCCTGCCGGGCGACCGGCACGCCCTCCGGCGCGGCCGGCGGCCCCGCCGGCACCGGCGCGGCCGGCGGGACGGCCGGCTGCGGGCGGCCCCGCAGCCGCGGGTACGCCAGCACCAGGCTGGCCGCCAGGACGATGGCCAGGATGACCGCCCACGTGCCGGTGTAGTCGGCCCAGGAGCCGGTGAGCAGCAGGAACGCCGGCAGGGCGGCGGTGAGCAGCCCGGCGACGACGGCGATCGCGCCCGTGTAGCGGGTGAACTCCTCCCGCTTCAGCCCCAGGACGACGAAGAACAGCGCCCAGAGCACCGCCCAGTACAGCCAGATGACGCCGAAGCCCGGGTCCCGCGGCTCGACGTAGAAGAAGTTCAGCCCGGCGTACACCAGCGCGCACGCCGCGACGAACGCCGAGAACCAGCCCAGCCCCGTGCCGTCGAGGCCGGCGAGCAGGTTGATCCCCACGTACAGGTACGTGAAGCCGAACAGGTAGAGGCCCGACGCGGCCAGGATCGTGGCCGTGTCCCCGTCGGCCGTGACGAGCAGGACGGTCGGCGTCACCACCTGCAGCGCCCCGACGAACAGGTTGAGCGGGGCGGCGGCGCGGGCGTCCACCAGCCCCAGCAGCATCAGGCCGTTGACGACCAGGACGGCTCCCACGTACAGCAGTCCCACGGCTCCCATGTGCAGTCATCTCCTCGGGTCCCGCGACGGTGCGGACGTCCCCCGTGGCTGGTGCCGGCGGCGGTCGCGCCGGCGGTCAGGAGCCCGGCTCCCCGGACTCCCGTTCGTTCTCCCGGACGGCCTCGTCCTGCTCGAGGGCCTCGTCCTCCTGCAGGGCCTCGTCCTCCTGCAGGGCCTCGTTCTCCTGCAGGGCGCTGTCGATGAGGTCGGCCAGCCCGCCGACGGAGCGGTGCGGACCGCCCCGGCGGAC
Organism: Geodermatophilus sp. SYSU D00698; assembly: GCF_054050335.1. Taxonomy (NCBI): domain Bacteria; kingdom Bacillati; phylum Actinomycetota; class Actinomycetes; order Geodermatophilales; family Geodermatophilaceae; genus Geodermatophilus; species Geodermatophilus sp. SYSU D00698. The sequence goes on along the minus strand of NZ_JBJGZD010000006.1, from coordinate 130,963 downwards.
GACGACCGGCTCGGGCACGTCGTCGTCGGACGACAGCCCCTCGGTGAGGTCGTGCGCCGCCCGCAGCGCGGCCTTGCCGGCGCGGTCGGCCGCCTCGTGTCGCTCGATCCGCGGGACCTCGTCGGTCACCTGCCGCCTCCCTCCCCGGCGTCCCGCCACGGTCGGTGACCCCCGGTCCCGGTTGGGCGGACGGCGCGCCGGGTACCCGTCTCCCCGGCCTCGAACATCCGGGAGCCGTGCAGTGCTCGTGTGAGGAGCGATCCGTGCAACTCCGGGTCGAGGTGGTGTGGACGTGCGCGCCGTGCGAGGTCGGCGGGCAGGACGTGGCGGAGGACGGTGACGACGACCCGACCTGCTGGAACTGCGGCGGGCCGGTCGTGGTGACCGCCCGGCCCTCCGTCCGCCGGCCCCTCCCCCAGCCGTTCCCCGAGCCGGACGCCGCCTGAGGGCGGCGCCCGGCCCGGGCGGGCGGGTCCCGGCGTGCGCCGGGACCCGTCGGGCGGTCAGGACGTGACGGCGCACTGCCCGCGGTCGGCTCGGACCGGCCCCGACGCCGACGGCTTCACGTCGAAGTCGAAGATCGCCGTCGGCAGGTACAGCGAGCAGCAGGCGTTCGGGATGTCGACGACCCCGCTGACGCGGCCCTCGATCGGCGCCGACCCGAGCAGCAGGTAGGCCTGCTCGCCGGAGTAGCCGAACTTCTGCAGGTACCGGACGGCGTTGAGGCAGGCGTTGCGGTAGGCCTGCGTGGCGTCCAGGTAGAGGTTGCGGTCCTCCTCGTGCTCGACCGAGATCCCGATGAAGGTCAGGAACTCCGAGTAGCGGGGCTCGACGTTGCCCGGGATGAACACCGGGTTGGTGGTCACCCCGTAGGTCTCCATGCCGCCCTTGATCAGGTCGATGTGGAAGTCGATGAACCCGCCCATCTCGATGGCGCCGCAGAACGTGATCTCGCCGTCGCCCTGGCTGAAGTGCAGGTCGCCGCCGGACAGCTTCGCGTCCTGCACGTGCACCGGGTAGAAGACGCGGGAACCGCGGGAGAAGTTCTTGATGTCGTGGTTGCCGCCGTTCTCCCGCGCCGGCACCGTACGTGCGCCGTCCCGGGCGATCGCCGCAGCCACGTCACCGTCGGCCTGCCCAGCCAGCGTCTGGTCCTCGATCGGGAGCAGCGCCAGGGCGGGCACGCGGTCGGGGTCGGTGTCGGCCAGGGCCTTCTCCCGCCGGTTCCACCGGGCGAGCAGGTCGGCCGACGGGGCGGTGCCGAACAGCCCCGGGTGGGTCAGGCCGGTGTAGCGGACGCCCGGGATGTGCCGGGAGGTCGCCACCTGGCCGTGGAAGTCCCAGATGGCCTTGTAGGCGTCCGGGAAGTAGTCGGTCAGGAAGCCGCCGCCGTTGGCCTTGGCGAAGATGCCGGTGTAGCCCCAGCCCTGTCCGGGGGCCTCGCCGTACTCCTGCGGCGCCTGCACCGGGCCGAGGTCGAGGATGTCGACGACCAGCAGGTCGCCGGGCTCGGCCCCCTCGACGCCGATCGGGCCGCTGAGCATGTGCGCCCGGGTCAGGTCGACGTCGCGGACGTCGTTGGCCGAGTCGTTGTTGCCGATCTGGCCGTCTGTCCACTCCCGGCACTCCACCCGGATGTCCTGCCCGGGCCGGACCATCGTGGCGACGGGTACGTCCGGGTGCCAGCGGTTGTGCCCCGGGACGGCCTGGTCCCGCATGGACTTGGCCTGGTCGACGGTGAAGACGACGTCTGGCATGTCCCCCACACTCCGATCTCCGTTGACGGGAGGGCCGACCCGCGTCCGCGGGCCGTTCGTGGCGGCTCCGCGCGGGGAGCCGGGGAGGCGACGGCGGCCCGGCCCGGGGCCGCCGCGCGGGCCGGTCAGGGCCGGGGCAGGGCGCTCCACCGGGGGTCGCGCCGCACCGGGCGGCGGGGGGCGGGCGGCACGGCCGTCGTCACGGCGGGCGCGTCGGCGCTGGCCTCCTCGCGCGACCGCGCCGCGGCCAGCGGCGCCGGGGTGCGCGCCAGCAGCGGGGCGGTGTAGACGCGCCGGCCGGTGTCGCCGCACGAGGGGCACGGCTCCTCGGCCTGCGCGGTGCCGATGGGCCGCCGCACCTCCCACGGGCCGCACGCCGGGCACCGGTACAGGTAGGCCGCCATCTTGGCCTCCGCGGGGAAGTCGGGACCACTCGGGAGCGGGCGACGCTAGTGACGGGCCCGGACGGACCGGCGGGACCTTCGACCCCACCGGTAGCGCGTCGCCACGGGCGGCCCCCGGGTGGTGACCGCGGGTGGGCTCAGCGGGCGGCGTCCTCCGACGGCGCCGCGGACCCGCCCTGCGGGGCCTCCGCCGTCATGATCCGGACGACCTCCGCCCGGTCCGCGGCCGAGGGCAGGCCCCAGCCGGGCTCGTAGCCGTAGACCTCCGACAGCGGCCGCGACGCCGTCCGGCCGGTGAGCACCTCCACCGAGCCGGTGTCGATCAGCCCCGGGTGCTCGACGCCGCACGCCTCGGCCACCTTGAGCAGGTCCCGGCGCAGGGTGGCCACGTAGTTGGCCAGCCGCACCGACTTCAGCGCCGGGTCCAGGCCGTGCGCCAGCCACGCGTTCTGGGTGGCGACGCCGGTCGGGCAGGTGTCGGTGTGGCACTTCTGCGCCTGGATGCAGCCGATGGCGAGCATCGCCTCGCGGGCCACGTTGACCATGTCGCAGCCCAGCGCGAAGGCCACCACCGCGTTGTCGGGCAGGCCCAGCTTGCCGGCGCCGACGAAGGTGACCTGCTCGGCCAGCCCGCGGCGGGCGAAGGTGCTGTACACGCGGGCGAAGCCGAGCTGGAAGGGCAGCGACACCGAGTCGGTGAAGATCAGCGGCGCGGCGCCGGTGCCCCCCTCGCCGCCGTCGACGGTCACGAAGTCGACGCCGCGGCCGGTGTCGGCCATGAGCCGGGTCAGCTCGTCCCAGAAGGCCAGGTCGCCGACCGCGGACTTGATCCCCACCGGCAGGCCGGTCTCGGCCGCGAGCAGCTCCACCCAGTCGAGCAGGCTGTCGACGTCGGTGAACTCCGCGTGCCGGGACGGGCTGACGCAGTCCACGCCCTCGGGCACCCCGCGCGCGGCGGCGATCTCGGCGGTCACCTTGGCCGCCGGCAGCACGCCGCCCAGGCCCGGCTTGGCGCCCTGGCTGAGCTTGACCTCCAGTGCCCGGACGGGAGCGGACTCGACGAGGTCCTTCAGCCGCTGGAGGTCGAACCGGCCGGCCTCGTCGCGGCAGCCGAAGTAGGCGGTGCCGATCTGGAACACCAGCTCGCCGCCGTGCCGGTGGTGCACCGACAGCCCGCCCTCGCCGGTGTTGTGCAGACACCCGGCCAGCGCCGCGCCGCGGTTGAGCGCCTCGACCGCGGCCCCGGACAGCGAGCCGAAGCTCATCGCCGACACGTTGACCACCGACGACGGCCGGAACGCCCTGGCCCGCCCGCGCGGGCCGCCGAGCACCTTCGCCGACGGGATCGCGACGTCGGCCGCCGAGTGCGGGTGCGACGGCGGGACGGCGCGGCCGAAGGTGCGGTGGTTGATGACCGGGTAGCCGGCCGTGTACTCGAGGTCGTTGTCGGTGCCGAACCCGAAGTAGTTGTTCTCGCCCTTGGCCGAGGCGTACACCCAGCGCCGCTGGTCGCGGGTGAACGGCCGCTCCTCGTTGTTGCCGGCGACCAGGTACTGCCGCAGCTCCGGGCCGATCGACTCCAGCAGGTAGCGGGCGTGGCCGATCACCGGGAAGTTGCGCAGCAGGGTGTGCTCCCGCTGCGCCAGGTCCCGGGCGGCCACCGCCGCCAGCGCCCCGAGTCCGGCCACCGCGGCCCGCGCCGCACCCCTCATCGCACTCTCCCTCCGCGCCCCTGCGGTCTGGGCTGACATCGTGGCCCCGAACGCGGCCGTCCGCGGCCCGGCGCGGCCCGCCGTCTCAGCGCGGGGTGTCGTCGAGGGCGTCGAGGGTGCGCAGCACGTCCTCGAGCGCGCGGGTGGACCGCTCGACCAGCGGGCGGGTCCGCCGGTGGAGGTCCGCGGCGACCGGGTCGGGTCCGACCGGGTCGGAGACGCCGACCAGCGTGGTGGCGGCGTCGAGGTCGGACAGCATGCCGAGCGCGTGCAGGCCGAGCAGGCAGGCGCCCAGGCCCGTCCCCTCCGGGGAGTCGGCGACCCGCACCGGCAGGTCCAGGGCCGCGGCCAGCGTGGCCACCCACAGCGGCGAGGCGACCGCGCCGCCGGTGGCCCGCACCTCGGTCACGGGCAGGCCGGTGGCCGAGAACGCGTCGCGGACCAGCGCCAGCTGCTGGCACACCCCCTCCACGGCGGCGCGCACCAGGTGCCCGCGCCGGTGCTCGCGGCGCAGCCCGACGTACGCCCCGCGCAGCCCGGACCGCCACCACGGCGCCCGCTCCCCCAGCAGGTAGGGCAGGCACAGCAGCCCGGCGCTGCCGGGGGGCACCGCGGCGGCCTCCTCGAGCAGCCGGGCGTCGAGGGCGTCGGCGTCCTCCCCCGTGACCCCCTCCCCATCGGCGAGCGCCTGGGCGGCCCAGCGCACCACCGAGCCGCCGTTGTTGACCGCGCCGCCGACCACCCAGTGGTCGTCGGTGAGCGCGTAGCAGAACAGCCGGTGCGCCGGGTCCACGGTCGGCGCCGGGACGACGACGCGCATCGCGCCGCTGGTGCCCAGCGACACGGCGGCGACCTCGGGGCGGACCGCGCCGATGCCGAGGTTGGCCAGCACCCCGTCGGAGGCGCCGAGGACCAGCGGCGTGTCCGCGGGCAGGCCGGCGGCCGCGGCGACCTCCGGGCGCAGGCCCTCGAGCACCGTCGTCGTGGGCAGGACCTCGCCGAGCTGCCCGGGGCGGATACCGGCCACGTCCAGCGCCTCGGCGTCCCAGGTACCGGTGCGGATGCCGTAGAGGCCGGTGGCCGAGGCGCAGGAGCGGTCGAGGACCTGCGGGCCGCCGCGCAGCGCGGAGACGACGAGTTCCTTGACCCCGCCCCAGCGCGGCACCGCGTCCAGCCGGCCGGGCTCCTCGGCGCGCATCCAGGCGAGCTTGAGCAGCGGGGACATGGGGTGCACCGGCGTCCCGGTGCGGGCGTGCAGCCCGCCGGCGCGGCCGTCGGCGCGCAGGGCCTCGGCGAAGCCCGCCGCGCGGTCGTCGGCCCAGGTGACCACGGGACCCAGCGGGCGGCCGTCGTCGTCCATGGGGACCAGGCCGTGCATGGCCGCGGACAGGCAGATCCCGACCACCCGGTCGCCGCGCTCGCGGGCGGCCCGGCTGACGGCGGCCAGCGCCTCGACGGCGGCGTCGGCGAGCCGGTGGGCGTCGAGCTCGGCGCGGCCGGGGGCGGGCACCGACAGCGGGTAGCCGACGCTCACCAGGTCGCGCACCCGCCCGTCGGTGCCGGCGGTGACCGCCTTGGTCGCCGTGGTCCCGCTGTCCAGCCCGACCACGACGTCCATGCGGGCGATCCTGCCCGCAGCCGCAGGGCGGCCGCGAGGTCAGCGCTGGATCTCCACCAGCAGCACCCAGGCGTTCAGACAGGACGCCGCGATCCCGCCGACCAGCGCCCCCACCAGCCAGTAGAGCCCGCCGCCGGCCCCGAGGACCAGCGACAGCGCCGCCGCCAGCAGCGCGCCGGCGGGCAGCAGCACCAGGCCCGCCGCGAGGACGCGGCGGGCCCGCGGGGCGTCCGCCTCCGCCGGGACCCGCACCAGCTCCGCCGCGCCGCCGGCGGCGAGCAGGACACCGGTGCCGGCGAGCTCGGCGGCGAGGGCGGGCACCGGCTGGCCGGGGACGAGGACGAACACGCCCGCGGCGAGCAGCGCCACCAGCAGCACCAGCGTGGCCGCGGCCCGGCGGGGCAGCGTCGGGAAGGCGAGGATCCGGCCGAGGTTGATGGAGACCGCGACGAACAGCAGCCCGGCCAGCGCCGCGGTGGCGCCGACGGCCGCCACCGCGAGGTCGTGCCAGGCCGCCGGGTCGTAGGCCTCGGCGCCGGCGGCGTCGGGGCGGGTGGCCTCCACGCCGCCCGATCCTGGCGCACGGGCGGCCGGGGCGGCGCCCCCGCGGCCGGGGTCAGCGGTAGGCGGACCCGCCGCGCAGCCGGGCGCCGACCGCCGTCACCAGCGGGGCGAGGACGACGCCGTCACGGGCCAGCCGCGCCCGCAGCGCCCGGCGGTGGCGCAGCACGCCGACCAGGCCGATCGCCCAGAACAGGTACTGGACGGCGAACGCGGCGCGGAAGGCGTCGAGGTCGTAGGCGGTCGAGGCGCCGGGCGTGAGGACGTCGAGCACCGCGCCGATCGCCAGGACGGTCAGCAGCGAGGCGACGAAGCCGCCGACGTTGACCACGCCGCTGGCGCTGCCCTGCCGCTCGGCCGGGTTCCAGGTGCGCGCGAAGTCGAAGCCGATCATCGAGCCGGGGCCGTTGGTGCCGAGCACGACGACCAGCAGCACGAGCAGCCACAGCGGCGCGCGGCCGGGCCACAGCAGGACGACGGTCCAGGTGGCGGCGGTGACGGCGAGGATGCCGAGGACCAGCACCGAGCGGCGCAGCGGCCAGCGCCCGCACAGCCGGCCGAGCAGCGGCCCGACCCCCATGCCGACGACGACCAGCAGCGTGAGCAGCCCGGCCGCCGTCGCCGGGGACAGCCCCTGCCCGACGACGATGAAGGGATAGCCCCACAGCAGCGCGAAGACCGTGCCGGAGAACTGGGTGACCAGGTGGGTGTAGAGGCCGATCCGGGTGCCGGACTCCTGCCAGGTGAGCGCCAGGTTGCGGCGCACCTCGGCCAGCCCCGCCGGGGTGGCGGGCTCGACGCCGGGCGGGGCGTCGCGCAGCGTGGCGAGCACCAGGACGACGACCAGCACGCCGACCGCCGCCGCGCCGAGGAAGGTGCTGCGCCAGCCGGCCGTGTGCAGCAGCGCGACCAGCGGGTAGGCGGCGACGACCTGCCCGAGCTGGCCGAGGATGCCGGTGAGCTGGGTGACCAGCGGGACGGTGCGGCCGGGGAACCAGAAGCCGATCACCCGCAGCACGCTGATGAACGTCATCGCGTCGCCGGCGCCGACCAGCACGCGGGCCGCGACGGCGGTGGGGACGTCGGTGGCCAGCGCCAGCACCAGCTGGCCGAGGGCCATGGTCACCCCGCCCGCGACGATCAGCCGGCGCGAGCCGAAGCGGTCCAGCGCCACCCCGACCGGCACCTGCAGCCCGGCGTAGACCGCCAGCTGCAGCACCAGGAACAGCGAGACCGCGGACGCCCCGGCGGAGAACCGCTCCTGCGCCTCCACCCCCGCCACGCCGAGCGAGGCGCGGTGGAAGACGGCGACGACGTAGGCGGCGAGCGCGGTGAGCCAGACGGCGTAGGCGCGCAGCGGGGTGCGGGCGGCGGTCGCGGGCGTCACGGGGAGGACGACAGCTGCGGCGGACCGTCTGTTCCCGGATCTCCGGTGAGTCGCCTCACGGCGCGCCCGAGCGCACCCGGACGGGGGCTGCCCGGCCCTACGATCGGCGGGGTGGCCGCCGCGCTGGTCTCCCCCGAGGACCTGACCGAGGACGACGCCAACCGCCGGGTGCGCATCCTCCTCGCGCTGGCCACCTGCATGGCCGAGAAGGGCTACCGCGCGACGACGGTCTCCGACATCGCCCGCGAGGGCCGGGTGTCCAAGACCGTCGTCTACGCGCACTTCCGCGACAAGGAGCACTGCCTCCTAGAGCTCTACACCCGCGCCACCGACAAGGTGCTCGCCACCGTGCGCGCCGCGCAGGACCGGGCGGCCGCCGAGGGGCTGGCCTGGCGGGACCGGCTGCGGTCGGCCGTGCGGGCCTACCTGGAGGTGCTCGCCGCCAACCCGGAGGTGGCCTGGGCGGCGCTGGTCGAGGTGCAGGCCGCCGGCCGGCACGCGCTCACCCTGCGGCGGCAGGTCATCGACCGTTACGTGGAGCTGATCCGCGGGGTCGCCGCCGAGATGGCCGAGCGGTACCCCGACGAGGTGCGGGCGGTGGACCGCGCGCTCGTCGTCGCCGCGGTCGGCGGGCTCAACGAGCTGATGCTCGCCCGGGTCGAGCGCGGCGAGGCCGGCTCGCTGGCCGAGGACACCGACGTCGCCACCGAGGTGCTGGTCGGGCTCGTCGCCCGCCGCTGAGCCCGCCGGGTCAGCGGCGCGCCGGTCGCAGCGCCAGGACCGCCAGCGCCCCGGCCGCGCTGACCCCGGCGCCGGCGAGCGCGGCCGCGTCCCACCCGGCGAGCAGCCCGGCCGCGGTGCCGGCGGGCGCGCCCGCGGTCACCAGCAGGACGACCAGCGTGACGCCGACGGCGGCGCCCAGGTAGCGGGCGGTGTTGTTGGCGCCGCTGCCCATGCCGGCCCGCTCCGGCGGCACGTGCGCCACCGCCTCGCGGCCGAGCGCGGCGTTGGCCGCGCCGTAGCCGACGCCCAGGACCAGCAGGCCCGGCAGCAGCGCGGCGGCCCGGTCGCCCGGGTCGAGGACGGCCAGCGCCGCCAGTCCCGCGGCCGACACCGCCAGGCCGCCGGCCAGCAGCACCCGCCCGTCGACGCCGGGCAGCCAGCGCAGCCCCACCGACGTCGCCGTCGCGACCGCGGACCACACGAGCACGAGCACCGTCGTCGCGAGCAGGCTCTCGCCCAGCGCCCGCTGCAGCACGGTGGCGAGGAAGGACATCAGCCCGACCGTGGCCGCGCCGGTGACCAGCGCGCCGACGCTCGCGGCCAGGAAGCCGCGGACGCGGAACAGGCCCAGGTCGACCATCGGCGCGCGCACCCGGGACTCGGCCAGCACGAACGCGACGGCGAGCACCGCGCCGCCGGCGAGCAGCGCGACCACGGTCCCGGTCCCGGTGCCGGTGCGGGTGGCGACCAGCCCGACGAGCAGGCAGCACACCGCGGCGACGAGCAGCACCGGCCCGGCGACGTCGACCCGCGGCCGGCGGCCGGGTGCGGCCTCCGGCAGCAGCAGCCGGGCGGTGACCGCCAGCAGCAGCGTGACGACGGCGGTGGCGACGTGCGTGGCCCGCCAGCCGGTGTCGCCGTCGAGGACCACCGCGGCCAGCCCGCCCACGCCGGTGCCCGCGCCCAGGCTGGCGCCCCACACCGCCGCCGCGCGCGCCCGCGCCGGGCCGAGCGGGAACACCTGGGCGATCAGCCCGAGCGAGCAGGCCAGGACGGCCGCGCCGCCGACGCCCTCGACCAGCCGGCCGGCGACGAAGACCCCGGTGGACCCCGCGGCGGCCGACAGCGCGGCGCCGGCGGCCAGCAGCACGAGGCCCGCGGTGAACACCCGGCGGCGGCCGAGGTCGTCGGCGGCGGCGCCGGTGACCAGCAGCGCCGCGGCCAGCCCGACGCTCATCGCCGCCAGCAGCCACGCCTGCCCGCCCGCGCCGGTGCCCAGGTCGGCCGCGGTGGCCACGGCGGTGGCCAGCGGGGTGACGAAGGCGGCGAGGACGACGAGGGTGCTGACCGCGACGACGGCGAGCGTCCGCCGCTGCAGCGGGGCGCCGTCGGCGGCCGCGGGGACGGGACGGGACTCGACCGATCGGGACACGCGCGCCCCCAGCAGACCTGTCGGTTGGACATTCCAACCGGGATGCGGCGACGCTAGCAGGGGTCGGTGGAGCGACGCCACCCCGTCGGGCGGCGAGGCATGGCGCGCGCGGCTGGAGGGCAAGGCTGGTCCGAGGAGCACCGTCCGGGTGCCGCGAGACAGGGAGGAGCGCCGTCCATGGCGTCCGTCATCCACTTCACCATCGCGACCGTCGCCGAGGAGAGCCCCGACTTCCGCCGGGTCCTGTGGACCGGGGAGAACACGCAGCTGGTCGTCATGACCATCCCGCCGGGCGGGGAGATCGGCGAGGAGGTCCACGAGGACATCGACCAGATCCTCACCTTCGTCAGCGGCGTCGGCGAGGCGAAGGTCGGCGGTGCCACGAAGAAGGTGGCGCAGGGCGACCTGGTCGTCGTCCCGGCCGGGACGAAGCACAACTTCCTCAACACGGGGCCGAACCCGCTGGTCCTGTACACGGTCTACGGCCCGCCGGAGCACGCCGACGGCGCGGTGCACCACACCAAGGAGGAGGCCGACGCCGCCGAGGAGTCCGGCGAGGACGAGCCGCCGACCGGGGACTGACCCTCCTCCCCCGGTGCCGTCCACCCCCGCGGCGGCACCGGGGACACTGGTGGGGTGAGCAGCGCACTCGCCGACACCCCCTCCGACACCGCCGAGGTCACCGCCGCGCTCCGCCGGGCCGGGATCGGCGACGTCGACGACTCGGGCCTGGCCCGGGCGCTGTACTCCTCCGACGGCTCGCTGTACCGCGTGCTGCCGCGCGCCGTCGTCCGCCCGCGCGACGCCGACGAGGTCGTGGCCGCCCTCGAGGTCTGCCGGACGCTCGGCGTGCCGCTGACCATGCGCGGCGCGGGCACCTCAATCGCCGGCAACGCGGTGGGCACCGGGGTCGTCGTCGACACCAGCCGGTACCTGGACCGGGTGCACGCGGTGGACGCCGAGGCGCGCACCGCGGTGATCGACCCCGGCGTCGTCCAGGCCCGGCTGCAGCTGGCCGCCCGGCCGCACGGGCTGCGCTTCGGGCCGGACCCGAGCACGGCCAACCGCTGCACCGTCGGCGGGATGATCGGCAACAACGCCTGCGGCTCCCGCGCGCTGGGCTACGGCCGGACGTCGGACAACGTCGTCGGCCTCGACGTCGTCACCGGGACCGGGCAGCGGCTGCGGCTGACCTCCGGGGCGGCCGTGGACGGCACGGGCAGCGGGGTGGTCGAGGACCTGCGCGCCCTGGTCGGCCGCGAGCTGGCCACCATCCGCACCGAGCTCGGCCGCTTCGGCCGGCAGGTGTCGGGCTACTCGCTGGAGCACCTGCTGCCCGAGCACGGCTTCGACGTCACCCGGGCGCTGGTGGGCAGCGAGGGGACGCTGGCCGTCGTCCTCGGCGCGACCGTGCGGCTGGTCGCCGACGCCCCGTACCGCGGGCTGGTGGTGCTCGGCTACCCGTCGATGGCCGAGGCCGCCGACGCCACACCGGGCCTGCTCCGGCACGGGCCGACCGCCGTCGAGGGCCTGGACGAGCGGATCGTGCAGCGGCTGCGCGACGTGCCGGCCGCCGTCGTCCCCGACCTGCCGCGCGGCGCGGGCTGGCTGATCGTCGAGGTCACCGGCGACACCGTCGCCGAGGTGGAGGCGAAGGGCGCGGGCGTCGTCGCCGACGCCGGCGCGCTGGACTCCCTGGTGGTCACCGACGTCGCGCACGCCGCGGCGATCTGGCGGATCCGCGAGGACGGCGCCGGCCTGGCCGCGCGCACCTCCGACGGCCGCCCCGCGCACGCCGGCTGGGAGGACGCCGCCGTGCCGGTGGAGTCCCTCGGCGCCTACCTGCGCGAGTTCGACGCGCTGCTGGAGCAGCACGGGCTGCAGGGCGTGCCGTACGGACACTTCGGCGACGGCTGCGTGCACGTGCGCATCGACTTCCCGTTCGGGCGCGAGCCCGACCGCGGCCGCGCCGCCTACCGCTCCTTCGTCGAGGACGCCGCCCGGCTGGTCGCCCGCTACGGCGGGTCGGTGTCGGGCGAGCACGGCGACGGCCGGGCCCGCAGCGAGCTGCTGCCGACCATGTACTCCCCCGCCGCGCTGGACCTCTTCGCGCAGGTCAAGGCGCTGTTCGACCCCGACGACGTGCTCAACCCCGGCGTGCTGGTGCGCCCGGCCCGACTGGACGACGACGTCCGGGTGGCCGCCGCGCCCCGGCTGCTCCGCACCGGGCCGCCCACCCTGGCGCTGGCCTACCGGCACGACGGCGGCGACCTGTCCAACGCGGTGCACCGCTGCACCGGCGTCGGCAAGTGCCGGGCCGACCCGTCCGGCGTCGCCGTCATGTGCCCGTCGTTCCCGGCGACCCGCGAGGAGAAGGACTCCACCCGCGGCCGCGCCCGGGTGCTGCAGGAGATGCTCGCGCCCGGCGGGCCGGTGCGGGACTGGCGCTCCCCGGAGGTGCACGCCGCGCTCGACCTGTGCCTGTCGTGCAAGGGCTGCTCGCGGGACTGCCCGACCGGCGTGGACATGGCCAGCTACAAGTCCGAGGTGCTGCACCAGTCCTACCGGCGCCGCCTCCGGCCGCTGGCGCACTACACGCTGGGCAGGCTGCCCATGTGGTCCGACCTGGCCGCGCGGGCGCCGCGGCTGGTGAACGCCGTGCTGCGCAACCGGCTCGGCGGGCGGCTGGCGAGGTGGGGCGCCGGCGTGGACCAGCGGCGGTCGCTGCCGTCGTTCGCGCCGCGCACCTTCCGGCAGTCGTTCACCCCGCGGCCCGGCGGCGGCGCGCCGGTGGCGCTGTGGGTGGACTCGTTCACCGACCACTTCGCGCCGGAGGCCGCGCACGCCGCCGTCCGGGTGCTCGAGGCCGCCGGCTACTCGGTGCAGGTGCCCGGCGACGACACCTGCTGCGGGCTCACCTGGATCACCACGGGGCAGCTGGACACCGCCAGGCGCATCCTCGGCGACACGGTGCGCCGGCTCGCGCCGCTGGCCGACGCCGGCATCCCGATCGTCGGGGTGGAGCCCTCGTGCACCGCGGCGCTGCGCAGCGACGCCGTGGAGCTGCTCGACGACCCGGCCGCCGGGCGGGTCGCCGCGGCCACCCGGACGCTGGCCGAGCTGCTCACGGCCACCGAGGGGTGGGCGCCGCCGTCACTGTCCGGGGTCGAGGTGGTCGCGCAGCCGCACTGCCACCACCACGCGGTGATGGGCTGGGCGGCCGATGAGCGGCTGCTGCGCCGGGCCGGTGCGACGGTCACCCGGCTCGGCGGCTGCTGCGGGCTGGCCGGCAACTGGGGCGTCGAGCGTGGCCACCACGAGGTGTCGGTGGCGATCGCGGAGCAGCAGCTGCTGCCCGCCGTCCGCGCGGCCGGGCCGGACGCCGTCGTGCTGGCCGACGGGTTCTCCTGCCGCACGCAGCTGGACCAGCTCGCCGACCGCCCCGGCCGGCACCTGGCCGAGCTGCTCGCCGACGCGCTGGACCGGGCACGCGAGGCGTAGGGAATGGGCCGCCGGCGGGCGCGTTGGCGGCAGGCATGACCACTCTCGGCATCATCGGGGCCGGCCACATCGGCACGGCGCTCGCGCAGGCGGCCACCGACCTCGGCCACGACGTCGTCCTGTCCAACTCGCGCGGCCCGGAGACGCTCGCCGGCCTCGTCGACGCGCTCGGGGACCGGCCCTCCCGCCGCGGCTCCGTGCGCGCCGCGACCGCCGCCGAGGCCGGCGCCGCCGGCGACCTGGTCGTCGTCACCGTGCCGCTCAGGGCCCTGCCCGACATCCCGGTGGAGCCGCTGGCCGGGAAGGTGGTCATCGACACCAACAACTACTACCCGGAGCGCGACGGGCACGTCGCCGCCCTCGACCAGGGGACCACCACCAGCTCGCAGCTGCTGCAGGACCACCTCCCCACGTCCCGGGTGGTCAAGGCGTTCAACCACATCCAGGCCGCGCAGATCACCGCGCGGCGGACGCCGAGCGGCACGCCGCACCGGCGGGCGCTCGCCGTCGCCGGGGACGACGCCTCGGCGAAGGAGGTCGTCGCCTCGTTCATCGACGAGGTCGGCTTCGACGTGCTCGACCTGGGCCCGCTGTCCGAGAGCTGGCGGATCGAGCCCGGCACCCCCGGCTACGGCCCGGACCTCAACCTCGAGGGCCTGCGCCGGGCGACCGCGGAGGCGACCCGGGCCGCGTGAGCTCAGGCGGCGCGGCGGTCCCGGCGGGCGCGGGCGGCGGCCAGCACCGTCGGGGCCAGCGCCGCCGCGATCCGCGCGTAGCCGGCCGAGGAGGGGTGGAACCGGTCGGCGGAGAACAGCGCCGGGTCGGTGCTGAACGCCCGGCCCACCTCGGCGGACACCGCCGCGACGACGGCGCCGCGCGCCTGCGCCGCCTCCGCCTGCCGCTGCTGCAGCACCGCGCAGGCGGCCTGCACGACCGGCCGGAACGCCGGCGGCACGAACGGCACGCTGGACATGTCCGGCGCCGGCACGACGACGACGTCGGTGCCCGCGGCGCGCAGCCCGTCGACGGCGGAGCCGAGCGCGGCGACCGCCTGCTCGACGGGGAGGAACCGGGCCAGGTCGTTGGCGCCGATCACCACGACGGCGAGGTCGGCGTCCACCGGCGCGGCCCGGCGCACCTGCGCCGCGAGGTCGCGGGAGACGGCGCCGGGCACGGCGAGCACGGACAGGTCGGTCTCGATGCCCGCGCTGCGCAGCACCTGCGCCAGCCGCGGGCCGAGCCCGTCCTCGACCCGCGCGGCACCGGTGCCGTACGCGATCGAGTCACCGAGGACGGCGAGGCGGAGACGGTCGGTCACGCCCGGTACAACGCCGGCCGGCGGGTCGCTCTGCCCGCCGCCCGGGCCGGCCGCCGGTGACCCCGGCCACCGTGCGGCCGGACCCGCGACGCTCTGCCACGATGCCCGCGTGGTGGATCTGGACGAGACCATGCTGCCCGGCGTCGGCGTGCGTTACGGGCTCACGACCCGTGCCGGCGACCGCCTGGCCGTCGTCGTCCAGCGCGAGGGCGGCGCGGAGGTGGCCGTGTTCGACCGGCGCGACCCGGACCGCGCCCGCGCCGTGTTCCGCCTCGACGCCGAGGAGACCGGCGTCCTGGCCGAGCTCCTGGGAGCGCCGCGGCTGACCCAGCGGTTCGTGGACCTCTCGCGGGAGGTGCCGGGGCTCCGGTCCGCCCGCTTCCTCGTGCACGCCGGGTCACCCTTCGACGGGCGCCCGCTCGGCGAGACCCGCGCCCGGACCCTGACCGGGTGCTCGATCGTGGCCGTGGTGCGCGAGCACGACGTCGTCCCCTCCCCCGGCCCGGCGGAGGTGCTGCACGCCGGGGACGTGCTGGTCGCCATCGGCTCCGACGCCGGGCTCACCCAGCTCGGCGCGCGGCTGGACGGCGCGGCCTAGGCCCCCGACGTGCACGGCACCGAGGCGCTGCTGGTCGAGCTGGGGCTGCTGTTCCTGGGGCTCGCGCTGCTCGGCCTGCTCGCCCGGCGCCTGGACCTCTCCCCCATCCCGTTCGTCCTCGTGGCCGCGCTCGCGGTGGGCGACGGCGGGCTCGCGCCCCTGACCACGGCCACGCCGTTCATCGAGGCCGCGGCCGAGATCGGCGTCGTGCTGCTGCTGCTCGCCCTCGGTCTCGAGTTCTCACCCGACGAGCTGTTCACCTCGCTGCGCCACCACGGCCGCTCCGGCCTGGTGGACCTGCTGCTCAACGCGCCGCCGGGCATCGTGGCCGGCCTGGCGCTCGGCCTGCCCTGGCAGGGCGCGCTCGCCCTCGGGGGCATCACCTACATCTCGTCGTCCGGCATCGTGGCCCGGCTGCTCGCCGACCTCGGCCGGCTGGCCAACCGGGAGACACCGGCCGTGCTCTCGGTCCTGGTGCTCGAGGACCTCGCCATGGCGCTGGTGCTGCCCCTGCTGGCCGTGGCGCTGGCCGGGGGCGGCCCGGCCGCGGCCGCCGGCGGACTCGCCCTGGCCGCCGGGACCGTGGTCCTCGTCCTGGCCGCCGCCCGGCGCCACGGCCGGCTCCTGGGGCGGTTGCTCACCTCCCCGGACGACGAGCAGGTGCTCCTGCGGCTGGTCGGGCTGACCCTGCTGGTCGCCGGCGCGGCGCAGGCGCTGGGCGTCTCGGCCGCGGTCGGCGCCTTCCTGGTCGGGCTGGCCCTGCCCGCACCCTTCGCCGAACGGGTGCGGCGGATCCTCACCCCGCTGCGCGACCTGTTCGCGGCCACCTTCTTCGTCGCCTTCGGGCTGGGCACCGACCCCGCCGACGTCCTCCCGGTCCTGCCGGCGGCGCTGCTCCTCGCCGTCGTGACCGCGGCGACCAAGGTGGGAACGGGCTGGTACGCCGCCCGCCGGGACGGTGTCGCCGCTCCGGGCCGCTGGCGAGCCGGGACGGCGTTGATCGCCCGCGGCGAGTTCTCCGTGGTCATCGCCGGCCTGGCCGTGGCGGCCGGACTGACCGAGCTGGGTCCCCTGACCACCGCGTACGTGCTGGTGCTCGCCGTCGCCGGTCCCGTGGTGACGCGGCTGGCCGAGCCCCGGACCGCGCTCCCCGGCACGGCCCATCCCGGGCCCGCGGCGCCGGCCGCGTGAGCGCCGGCGCGGCGGGCCCGGGGCGGGACACGGCCGCCGCTCCACGACGCGACGGGGCCCGGCCGGGATCGCTCCCGGCCGGGCCCCGTGGGTCCGTGCGTGGTGGCCGTCAGGCCTTCGGGCCACCCGCGGCGTACACGACCTGACCCGAGACGAAGCCGGCGCCCTCGCTGACGAAGAACGACACCAGGTGCGCGATGTCCTCGGGCTGGCCGACGCGGGCCACCGGGATCTGCGAGGCGGCGCCCTTGATGAAGTCGTCGAAGGGGATGCCCATGCGCTCGGCGGTGGCCATCGTCATCTCGGTCTGGATGAAGCCCGGGGCGATCGCGTTGGCGGTGACGCCGAACTTGCCCAGCTCGATGGCGAGGGTCTTGGTGAAGCCCTGCAGGCCCGCCTTCGCCGTCGAGTAGTTCGCCTGGCCGCGGTTGCCCAGCGCCGAGGTGCTCGACAGGTTCACGATCCGGCCCCACTTGGCCTCGACCATGTGCTTCTGGCAGGCCCGGCTCATGAGGAAGGCGCCGCGCAGGTGCACGTTCATGACCAGGTCCCAGTCGACCTCGGTCATCTTGAACAGCATGTTGTCGCGGATGACGCCCGCGTTGTTGACGAGGACGACGGGCGGGCCGAGCTCGGCGGCGATCCGGTCGACAGCGGCCTGCACCTGCTCGGCGTCGCTGACGTCGGCGCCCACGCCGAGCGCGCGCCCGCCGGCGGACTCGATCGCCTGCACGGTGTCCTTGGTGTTCGCCTCGTCGAGGTCGAGCACGGCGACGGCGAAGCCGTCGGCGGCCAGGCGCTTCGCCGTCGCGGCGCCGATGCCGCGCGCGGCGCCGGTCACGATGGCGACGCGGGGGGTGGCCTCGCTCATGGCAGTTCCTCTCGTTGGTGGCGGCGTCGTCGCCGGCCGGTCCGGGTGGGGGGCTCGGGCCGGGTCGACCCCGCGCCGGCCCCCGGGCTGCGCCGGACAGGTTACGGCGGGCCCCCGCGGCGTCCGGAGACGCCCCCGTACCGGTGCGCGGCGGCCGTCACGGCCAGATCGAGGCGACGATGATCGCGGCGACCGAGAGCTGGGTCGCGGCCATCACCAGGCTCGCGGGGTGGAAGCCGGTCTCGGTGACGAGCTGGCCCATCTTCCCCGGCGTGAGCAGGTCGAGGACGAGGAAGGCGACGGCCTGCAGCACCACGCCGAGCACGCCGAAGACCACGGTCCAGAGCAGCGCCTCCCCGAACCCGGACGTCGCGTTGGTCCAGATCGCGGCGAAGATGACCGCGCCCTGGGCGAGGAACCCGGCGGACAGGACGACCGCGGCACTCACCGACCGGTCCTCGTAGATGCGCCGGCCCAGGTGGCCGGGCGTCAGCAGGTCGAGGACGAGGAAGCCGAGGGCCAGCAGCACGAGGCCGACGGCGGTGTAGGCGACGGCGTAGCCGATGCTGGCCAGCACGGGACGGGTACCTCCGGGGGACGGGAGCGGACGGGCCTGCCAGTTCCTACCGCACCGGCTCCCCCGGCCGCACGCGACGGTCCGGCCGGTCAGTCCCCCGGGCGCGCCACATCGCCCCGCACGACGTCGCCCCGCACGACGTCGCCCCGCACGACGTCACCCCGCACGACGTCGACCCGGTCGAAGCCCTCGGCCGCGGTGGGCGGGACGAACCGCGCGCGGGCGGCGTGCACGCCGACCAGCGGCACCGGCGACTCGCGGGCCGCGTTGCGGGCCAGGCACTCCTCGAGCGGGGTGTCCACCCACACCGCGCGCACCGGCACGCCGGCCGCGCGGGCCGCGGCGACCAGCGGTGCGCGCTCCTCCGGCGAGGGGCTGGTGTTGTCCACGACGACGCTGCGCCCGGCCGCCAGCAGCCCGGCGACGAGCCGCTGCTGCCGGGCCTCCCGCCGCCGGGCGCGGGGCCAGTGGTCCTTGCTCACCACCTCGTGCGTCGCGGCGAGGGTCCGCTGCACCCAGGTCGACTTGCCCGCGCCCTGCAGGCCGACCATCACCACCAGCTCGGGTGGGGTGCCGGAACGGCCTCCCTGCAGGGTCCCACCGCGAGCCTGCGAGTGGCGGGGGGCAGGGGGTCCTTCGAGGGGGGCAGGGAGGTCCTCCCTCACGCGCTGCGGCGCAGCGGGGTCACCGGCTCGTCGTCGTCCTCGAACACCGGGCGGGCCGCCGGGTGCTCGACCAGCGCGAGCACCCTCCCGGACATGAAGCGTGCGGTGCGCACGGGCGTGCCGCCGCGGGTGGTCTCGGTGACCTCCACGACGCCGCGGCCGTGGGACACGTCCACCCGGCGCCCGGCGCGGGTGGCCTCGATCTCGTAGGTTCGGGTGTCGCCACCGGCGTCGATGACGACCTCGACACGATCGCCCTTCACGGGTCCTCCTCGGGGTCTCGCCGGGACCGTTCCCCGGCTTGTGGACAACGTCCTCCCGACCCCTGACATTCCCCGAACGCCCTGGTCAGTCCCCGGATCCACGCCGCGAGGGCCAGTGCGGGTGCAGCGCCCGGACCGAGGCCAGCGCCGCCCGCCGGGCCTGCGCGCGCTGCCGTGCGCGGCTGGTCCGCGGGGCTCTCGGCTCCTCCCGCAGCAGCGCGTCCAGCCAGTGCCCGCGCGGGTCGACGTCGACCAGCAGCGCCTTCACCAGCAGCGTGAGCGGGATGGCCAGCAGCGCGCCCAGCGCGCCCAGCACCCAGCCCCAGAACAGCAGCGCGAGGAAGGTGACCGTCATCGACAGGCCCACCGAGTCGCCGACGAAGCGCGGCTGGACGAGCGTCTGCACGACGAAGTTGAGCAGCGAGTAGACGACGATGACCACCCAGAACTCGGTCCAGCCGCCGGCGAGCAGCCCGAGCAGCGCCGGCGGGATGACGCCGAGCACGAACCCGATGTTGGGCACGTAGTTGGTGATGAACGACAGCAGGCCCCACAGCACCGGCAGCGGGACCTCGAGGATCGCCAGCGCGACGGTGTCGCCCACCGCCACGATCGCGCCGAACACCGTGCTCACCAGCAGGTAGCTGCGGGTGCCGCGGGCGAACAGGCCGAGCGCGATGGGCAGGTGCGGCCGGTCTACGGCGACCAGCGCCAGCCGGCGGCCGAACCCGCCGGACTCGATGGCGAGGAAGACCATCGCCGACAGCAGCAGCACCAGCGTGCTGGCGGTGTCGGTGACCCGGGCGAGCAGGTCGGTGGCCAGGCCCACGAGCTGGCCGTAGTCGAACCGGTCGACCAGGTCCTGGATCTGCGTCGAGGACAGCCCGGCCTCGTCGAGCCGCTGCACCGTGTCGTCCAGCAGCACCGCGAACTGCGGGGCGTAGTCGGGCAGCAGGACGGCGAACTGGGCGATGGCGACGACCAGCAGCGACCCGAGGCCGAGCAGCACGCCCCACACGAGCAGCAGCAGGACGCCGGCCGCCGCCCAGCGCGGCACGTGGTGGCGCAGCAGCCAGCGCTGCACCGGCATGAGCGCCACGACGACGACCAGCGCCAGGAGCACCGGCGCGACCAGCCAGGCGATCTCGCGCACCCCGGCGACGGCGATCGTCGCGGCCGCGGCGCCGACCAGCAGCACCAGCCAGCGGGGCAGCCCGCCCGGGCCGGTGAGCGGCGCGGCCGGTCCCGGCGCCGGGCCGCCGTCGACGGGTGCGAGCGGGACGTCGGCGGCCAGGGGCAGCCCGTCGGCGAGGTCCCCCGGCAGCTCGGTGGGCTCCGGGGGGACCACCCGGGAGGCCCCGGAGCGCGCCCGCTCCGCACCCGGCTCGGGCAGGTGCGACTGCGCGACCATGGACGTCCTCCCCCCGTGACGGCGCCGTGACGCCCCAGGGTGTCACGGCGGTGCGGCTCCCGCGGGGAGCCTCAGCCGGTGCGGCCCTCGAGCAGCGCAGCCATCTCCGGCAGGTCGAAGAACGCCGCGGTCTCGCGCGCGCTCGGCCCGCCGGCGTCGGGGTCCGCGCCGGCGGCCAGCAGCGTCCGCACGCCGGCCTCCGAGCGGCGGAACACCGCCGCGGCCAGCGCCGTCTGGCCCCGGTCGTTGGCCCGGCCCGGGTCGGCGCCGCGCTCGAGCAGCGCGGCCACCGTCCCCGGGTGGTCGTGGTAGGCGGCGAGGATCAGCAGCGTGTCGCCCTTGTCGTTGGTGAGGTCCACCGGGACGCCGGCGTCGACGTAGGCGACCAGCTCCTCGGTGTGGCCGAAGCGGGCGAGGTCGAAGACCCGCGCGGCGAGCTCGATGACACCGGGGTCGATCGGCTCGCTCACGACCGCACCTCCGCCCCGAGGCCGTCGACGAGGACCAGGATCCGCCGCCAGGCGTCCTGGCAGGCCTCCCCCCACTCGGGCGCGGCGCGGTCGAAGAAGGAGTGCGGGGCGCCGTCGTAGACCGCGGTCTCGACGTCAGCGCCCGCGGCGCGCATCGTCTCCGCGAGGGCGAGCTGGTCCTCGACGGGGGTGGCGGCGTCGGCGCCGGCGATCACCATCAGCGTCGGGCGCGAGGCCCGCGCGGCGGCGTCGCCGACCATGGCCGGCCGGCCGTAGAAGCCCACGCAGGCGGCGACGTCGAGGTCGCCGCCGGACTGCCGCCAGGAGTGGCTGCCGCCGAAGCAGAAGCCGACGGTGACCACCGGCAGGTCGGGCCCCGTGCGCCGGCGCAGCTCGGCGACGGCCGCGGTGAGGTCGGCGTCGACCCCCTCGGGCGTGGTCTGCGGGACGTGCGTCTGCCAGTCGAAGCCGGCGTCGCGCGTGCCGCTCACGGCCGTGCCGGCGGTGCGGCCGAAGTAGTCGAGGGCGACGGCGGGCACGCCGGCCTCGGCGAAGCGCTCGGTCAGCGCGACGTAGTACGGGTGCAGCCCGCGGATGTCCGGGAGGACCACCACGCCGGCGGGCGCGGCCGCGACGTCGGCGGGCAGCGCCCAGGCGGCGGAGACCTCCGTGCCGTCGGCCGCGGTGAGCACGCTGAGGCCGCGGTCGCCGACCTCCCCCGTGCGCGGCGGGGCGGGCGGGCGGCTGGCGGGGTCGTGGCACATGACCCTGTGCTACCAGGCGGCGCGGAGCACCGCGCGAGGGACCCGGGTCAGACGCCGCCGGTGCGCTCGGCGGCCCCCGCGCGGCCGCCAAAGACGGCGGCGGCCACCTCGCGGCGGGCGTCGGTGAGCCACGAGTACTGCCGGTGCGCCTGGTCGATGAGCCGGTCGAGCTCAGCCCGGTCCAGGCGGTCGTCGGCCTCGGCGACGATCCGCAGCGTCTCGAAGCCGCTGCGCTTGGCGCGCACCCCGGAGGCGAGGAACTCGAACTCGACGAGGTCCGACAGCGGCGAGCGGGACAGCAGCCGGCCGTTGAGCTTGGCGCGGGTGATCTTCTCCGCCAGCCAGACGCCGAGCTGCTTGTACTGCCGCACCGGGATGCCGAGCGCCCGGGCCGTGGCCAGCAGCGAGGACTTCTCCTCGCGCAGCTCGCCGAGCAGCTGGGTCAGCGGCGCCTCCCAGCGCGAGCCGCGGTGCACGCCCAGCATCCGGCAGACCAGCTCGATGCCGCCGGTGGCCGAGGCGAGGTGGTCGTTGACGTAGACGCCGAGGAGCTCGGCGTTGCGCGGCGGCTGCACGGGTTCGGACACGGGACCTCCTGCGGGGTGGGACGACCCCATCCTCCGCGACCGGTGATCACCGCGCGCGGCGGCGTCCCTCAACCGGGCGGCCGGCCGGCGGCGCGGGCGAGCAGCCGCGCGGCGGCCGGCCGCAGCTCCAGCTCCAGCTCCCAGGACCCGGCGGCCAGGCGCTGCGCGACCGCCTGCCGGGAGACGCCCAGCTCGGCGGCCGCGGCGGCCCGCGTGGCGCCGGCCGCGACCAGGTCGACGGCGGCCCAGGCCGCGGCGCTGCGGCGGGCGAGCAGGACGGCGAGCGCGGTGAGCACCGCCTGGGCGTCGGCGGCGGCCTCGGCGTCGGACCCGCGCACGGCCAGCCGCGCCGGGCGGCGCCCGGCGGCCTCCAGGGCGCGGCGCGCGGCGAGCACCACCGGGCCGTCACCGGGACCGGCCGGCGCGGCGCCGACGCCGATCCGCCGGCCGCCCTCCCGCACCAGCGCGACGACGGTGTCGACCGCGACCGCGGCGTCGTCGAGGACGGCCGCCCAGCCCTCCCCCACCGCCCGCGCGCCGGCCCCGAGGACCGCCGGGGGCGCGCCGGCGGCGGGGCCCGCGGTCAGCGGGGCGCAGGCGACGGCCAGGGGCACGCGCGCAGCGTCGCCGCCGGCCGGCCCGGGTGCAAGCTCCTGGGCTTGCCCGGCGCGCCGGTCAGTCCTGCGCGAGCTCGGGCGGGAAGCCGCCCGTGGCCACCGGCCCCCAGCGCTCGACCGTGACGCGCAGCAGCGACTTCCCCTGCCGGACCATCGCGGCGCGGTACTCGTCCCAGTCGGGGTGCTCGCCGCTGATCGACCGGAAGTACTCGACCAGCGGCTCCAGCGCCTCCGGCAGGTCCAGCACCTCGGCCCGGCCGTCCACCTGCACCCACGCGCCGTCCCAGTCGTCGGACAGCACGCAGAGGGAGACGGCGGGGTCGCGGCGGGCGTTGCGCACCTTGGCGCGCTGCGGATAGGTGCTGACGACGACCCGCCCCTCGGCGTCGACGCCGTAGGTCACCGGGGACAGCTGCACCCCGCCCTCGCGGCGACGGGTGAGCAGCACCGCGCGGTGCCGCGGGCGGAGGAAGTCGAGCAGCTCGGCGCGCTCGACCCGGTCGGCTCTGGCGGTCCTGGGCACGTCCCCGACGCTAGCCGCGGCCTGCGCCCCTCCCACCGTCGGGCGGTGGGCCGCGGTGATCCGTGGTGCGATGTGACCATGAGGTTCCGCCTGTCCGGACGCCGGGACGACGCCCCGGCCGGTGCCGGCGCGTCCGCCGCCGGTGCTCCCCCGGCCCGGGACCGCGCGGCCGGCGCTGCGCCCGGCGACGTGCCCGGCGGCCGGCCGGTCGGCGACGAGCGCGCCACCCCCACGCTCACCGGCGAGGGCGGCCCGGGCGACCCGCGCGCCGACGACCACGACGCCACGGCGGCCCCCGCCCCGGCCTGGCAGCGCGGCGAGCGGGCGATGTCGGCCACCCGCACGCTCGCCGTCGCCTCCGCGCAACTGCTGCTCATCAGCGCGGCACTGGTGGTGATCGGCTGGGTCCTCGGCAAGCTGTGGGTCATCCTGCTGCCGGTCATCCTCGGCCTGCTGTTCGCCACCGTGCTGTGGCCGCCCACCCGGTTCCTGCGCCGGCACGGCTGGCCCCCCGCCCTGGCCGCGGCGGTCGTGCTGCTGCTGTTCCTGGGCCTCATCGGGGGGCTCATCGCGGTCATCGCGCCGCAGGTCGCCGACCAGGTCACCGAGCTCGCCGACCAGGCCGCCAGCGGCCTGGAGCAGGTCCAGCAGTGGCTGCAGGGACCGCCGCTGAACATCGACGAGGAGCAGATCGGCCAGTACGTCGACCAGGCCATCGACTCGGTGCAGTCGAACGCCTCCAACATCGCCGGCTACGCCGCCACCGGCGCCTCCGCCGTCGGCAACGGCCTGCTCAACCTGCTGCTGGCGCTGGTGCTGGCGTTCTTCTTCATCAAGGACGGGCCGCGCTGGGTGCCGTGGCTGGCCGCGCAGACCGGGCCGAAGGCCGCCCCGCACGTCGCCGCGCTGTCGCAGAAGACCTGGTCGACCCTGTCGGAGTTCATCAAGCAGCAGGCCCTCGTCGGCTTCGTCGACGCCTTCTTCATCGGCCTGGGGTTGTGGATCCTCGACGTGCCGCTGGTCGTCCCGCTGGCCGTGCTGACCTTCTTCGGCGCGTTCGTCCCCATCATCGGCGCGTTCGTCGCCGGCGCCTTCGCGGTGCTGATCGCCCTGGTCGACGAGGGCTTCACGGTGGCGCTGATCGTCTTCGGGATCGTGCTGCTGGTGCAGCAGATCGAGGGCAACGTGCTGCAGCCGATCATCCAGGGCCGCGGGTTCAACCTGCACGCCGCGGTGGTCATCCTCGCCGTCACCGCCGGCGGCAGCCTGGCCGGGATCGTCGGCGCCTTCCTCGGGGTGCCGGTGGCCGCGCTGATCGCCGTCGTCTACCGGTACACCCGCGACGCGCTCGACGGCCGCCATCCCGAGGTCGCCGACGACGGCACCCGCCACGAGGTGTCCGGCGACGACGACGGCGCCGTCCTGACCCGCTCCGCCGCGCCGCCGGCCTGACCGGACGGGAATGCCGGCCGGGCCGCCGTCGCTGTCCCCTGACGACGTCCGATCAGCAGGCGTCCGACCAGCAGGAGGTGCCCCCGTGGCGCAGCGACCGGAGGAGCTCGTCGAGCTCACTCCCGAGGCCGATCCGTTCGTCGCCGCCGAGGAGGCGGTCACCGGGGCCGCGCAGCGGCGGGGCCTGGTGCTCGTGCACGCCCTCGCGGGCGACTTCGACGCCGCCTCGTCCGCCCAGCTCGCCGCCTCGCACCTGCTGGCCTCGCTGCCGCACCGCACCGTCGCGCGCTTCGACGCGGACCTGCTGGTCGACTACCGCGCCCGCCGGCCGCGGATGACGTTCAACGGCGACCACTACGAGGACTTCGCCGCGCCGGAGATCGTGCTCTCGGCGCTGGAGGACGACGCCGGTGAGCCGTTCCTGCTGCTGCACGGCCCCGAGCCGGACTACCGGTGGGAGGGCTTCGCCGCCGCCGTCGTCGGGACGGTCGAGCGGCTCGGGGTGACCTCGGTGGTGGCGCTGCAGGCCATCCCGATGCCGGTGCCGCACACCCGGCCGGTGACGGTCACCGCGCACGCCACGCGCCGGCAGCTCATCGAGACCTACCCCGTCTACTGGGGCGAGCTGCGCGTCCCGGGCAGCGCCTCGGCGCTGCTGGAGCTGCGCCTGGGCGAGGCCGGCGTGGACGCCCTCGGGGTGGCCGCGCACGTGCCGCACTACCTGGCGCAGGCCAGCTACCCGGCCGCCACGCTCACCCTGCTCGAGGAGCTGGGCCGGCTCACCGGGCTGCTGCTCCCCACCGAGACGCTGCGCGAGGCGGCGCAGCAGCACCGCACCGAGGTCGACGAGCAGATCGCCCGCTCGGCCGACAACACCGCCGTCGTGGCGGCGCTGGAGCAGCAGTACGACCAGTTCGCCGCCGCCCGCGAGGGCGAGGACCTGCTCGGCGGGGCCGGTGAGGTGCCCAGCGGCGACGAGATCGGCGCGGAGTTCGAGCGCTTCCTCGCCGAGCAGGACCGTCGCGGTCGAAGCGACTAGCGCGCGGGGCGCCGTGTCCGGGTGACGCTCAGGGCCAGCGCGCCCAGCGCGCCGACGACGGCGAACACGTAGAAGCCCCACGGGAAGGCGATGCCCGCCGTCACCAGCGCGCCGGTGACCACCGGCCCGACGATCGCGCCGATCCGGCCGGCGCCGGCCGACCAGCCCAGCGCGGTGGCGCGCACGGCCGGCGGGTGGTTGGCGCTGGTGAACGCGTAGACGAGCACCTGCGCCGAGAAGACGAAGCAGCCGGTGAGGAAGCACATCAGGTAGAGGCCCGCGGTGGGCAGCTCGACCGACAGCAGCGCCAGGAACAGCGCGCCGGAGGCGAACCAGATCATCCCGGCGGTGCGGGCGCCGATGCGGTCGGCGACCGTGCCGGCCACCAGCAGGCCGACGATGGCGCCGACGTTGAGCACCAGCAGGAACGCCAGCGAGTCGCCGAGGTCGTAGCCGGCCTCGCGCATGATCGTCGGCAGCCAGTTGTTCAGGCCGTAGACCAGCAGCAGCCCCATGAACGAGGTCACCCCGATGGCCACGGTGTTGCGGGCGAACCCGCCGGTGAACAGCGAGCGGACGGTCGAGGCGGCGCCGGCGGTGGCGCCGGCCGGTGCCGGGCCGGGCGCGCTCTCCAGCTCCAGCCCGTAGCGGCGGGCCACCTCCTCGGCCTCCGCCCGCCGGCCGGCGGCCTGCAGGAAGGACGCCGACTCCGGCAGCCGGGCGAGCATGAGCGGGACGAGCACCAGGGCCGGGGCCGCGCCGATGACGAACATCCACCGCCAGCCCAGCGACGGGATGACCGGGATGGCCAGGGCCGCGGTGGCCACGGCGCCGACGTGGTAGCCGGTCATGATCGTCGTGGTGGCCCGGCCGCTGCGCCCGGCGCGGGTGAACTCGTTGACCATGGCGATGGCCGTCGGCAGGCAGCCGCCCAGGCCCAGGCCCGCGAGGAAGCGCAGCAGCCCGAACACGACCTCGTTGGGGGCGAACGCGCACAGCAGGGTGAACAGCGAGAACGACGCCACGGCGCCGATGAGCGCCTTGCGGCGGCCGACCCGGTCGGTGAGCGTGCCGATGGTTAGCGCGCCGATCATCATGCCGACCAGGCCGACGGTGATCACCGCGGTGGCGCCGGTGCCGGTGAGGCCGAACTCCTCCGGCTCCTGCAGCGTGGGGACGACGGTCCCGACGACGACCAGGTCGAAGCCGTCGAGCAGCACCGCGATCCAGCACAGCGGCGCCACCCACCCGGCGGCGCGGGCGGCGGCGCCGGGCGTCGCCGAGCGGACGGGGGTCGAGCTCATCGGTGTCCTCCACGGCGAGGGCGTCGGGGGTCGACCGACGGTAGGAGTGCCCCGCGCCGCGGCCCAAGCGGCTCCCGCCCAGCGGAAGCCGGTCCGCCTGGAACGACAGCGGGCCGCGCCCGGGGATCCCGGACGCGGCCCGCTGCGGTGTGCCCTGCGCTGATCAGGCCTCGACGGTGACGTGCTCGTTGGGCACGCAGTGCGTCATCTGGTGGCCGGTGACGTCGCGCGGACCGTTCTTGCCGAGGTTGGCGGCGCGCTGCAGCTCCTCCTCGGTGAGGGTCTGCGTCTGCAGCGGCTCCAGGCCGCGGACGTCGTCGGCGGTGATGCCCAGGCCGTCGCCGACCCGCTGGCCCCACTCGTCGTCGCACATGAAGAAGTGCCAGACCATCCGCTCCTGGATCTCGCGGCGGCACTGCGAGAGGGCGTCGACCAGGTTCTTCACCAGGTCGTCCTTCTCCCACTGCTCCGAGAGCTGGTAGCGCTCGCCGGCCTGCGCGTAGTCGTTCGTGCGCGGGATCCGCTTGCGGGTGAGCCGGCCGGTGATGACCGGGCCCTGCTCGTCGTGCGTCGGGTACTGCGCCTCCCGCAGGCCGCCGAGGATCGACGGCTCGTAGTTCACGTGCGGGTTGGTGCCCTCGGCCCGGTCCACGCCGTAGGCCATCTGGCCGTCGCGCTGGTTGGTGGCCACCCGGGCCTTCGGCGCGTTCACCGGCAGCTGCAGGTAGTTCGGGCCGACCCGGTAGCGCTGGGTGTCGGAGTAGGAGAACGTCCGGCCGACGAGCATCTTGTCGTCGGAGAAGTCCAGGCCGTCGACCAGCACACCGGTGCCGAACGCGATCTGCTCGTTCTCGGTGAAGTTGTCCACCGGCATCCGGTTGAGCGTCATCGTCCCGACCTTGCGGACCGGGAACAGCTCCTCGGGCCAGACCTTGGTGTCGTCGAGCGGGTCGAAGTCCAGCTCCGGGTGCTCGTCGTCGCTCATGATCTGGACGTAGAGGTCCCACGACGGGTGGTCGCCGGCGGCGATGGCGTCGTGCAGGTCCTTGGTGTGCGTGCCCAGGCTCTTGGCCTGCGCGGCCGAGGCGTCCGCGGCGGTCCAGGACTTCACGCCCTGCTTCGGGTACCAGTGGTACTTGACCAGGACGGTCTCACCCTGGGCGTTGACCCACTTGTAGGTGTTCACGCCGAAGCCCTGCATGTGCCGGTAGCTGGCCGGCGTGCCCCGCGGGCTGAAGACCAGCGAGATCATGTGCATGGCCTCGGGGGTCTGGCTGAAGAAGTCGAACGCCCGCTCGGCGACGCTCGCCTCGAAGGTGACCGGGTCCGGCTTCTGGGAGTGGATGAAGTCGGGGAACTTGATGGCGTCGCGGATGAAGAAGACGCCGAGGTTGTTGCCGACGAGGTCCCAGTTGCCCTCCTCGGTGTAGAACTTCACGGCGAACCCGCGCGGGTCACGCGCGGACTCCGAGGAGTCGCGGCCACCGGCCACGGTGGAGAACCGCAGCGCGACGTCGGTGCGCTTGCCCTTCTCCTGGAACAGCTTGGCGCGCGTGTACCGGCTGATCGGCTCGTCGCCGACGGTGCCGTCGGCCTCGAAGTAGCCGAACGCGGTGATGCCGCGCGCGTGCACGACGCGCTCGGGGATCCGCTCCCGGTCGAAGTGGCTGATCTTCTCGAGGAACTGGTAGTTCTCCAGCGTCGCCGGGCCGCGCGCGCCCACCGTCCGCTGGTTCTGGTTGTCGTAGACCGGGTGGCCCTGACGGTTGGTCAGGACCGGGCGGTCCGCCTCGCTCGGGGCCGGGCCCTGCGATGCGACGTCGGTCATGCTCCTGCCTCTCCTCGGGTGTGGTGCTGTCCGGCCGTGGAACGGCCGCGGACGGACGGGCCGGGGACGCCGGCCGGGTGGCCGGCGCCCCGGCAGTCGGGACACAGGCCCCAGAACACGACCTCGGCCTCGTCGACGACGAAGCCGGCCGTGTCCGACGGGACCAGGCACGGTGCCGCGCCCACGGTGCAGTCGACGTCGGCGACCGCACCGCACGAGCGGCAGACCAGGTGGTGGTGGTTGTCCCCCACGCGGACCTCGTACAGCGCCGGCGCGCCCGCGGGCTCGACCCGGCGGGCCAGCCCGACGGCGACCAGCGCCTTGAGGACGCCGTACACCGCCTGCGGCGAGAGCGTGGGGTGCGCCCGGCGGGCCACCGTGACCAGCGTGTCCGCATCGGCGTGCGGATGGGCGGCGAGGGCGTCGAGGACCGCGAGCCGGGGCCGGGTGACCCGCAGCCCGGCGTCGCGCAGCCGCGGCGCCCACGTCGTCTCCATCGGGTCCCACCCAACCCGCTTTTCTTTAGTCAGTCAAATCAAGGGCGCGTGTCGGGTGGGGCTCCCCGCCGGTCCACCGGTACCCGGGTGGGGAGGAACACACGCCTCAGGCGAAGACGATGGTGCGGTCGCCCTCGACGACGACGCGCTCCTCCACGTGCCAGGTCACCGCCTGGGCGAGCACCTGGCGCTCCACGTACCGGCCGATGCGGCGCATGTCCTCGACGGTGGCGCGGTGGTCGACCCGGGCCACCTCCTGCTCGATGATCGGGCCGGCGTCGAGCTCCGGGGTGACGTAGTGCGCCGTCGCGCCGATCAGCTTCACGCCGCGGTCGTGCGCCGCCTGGTACGGGTTCGCCCCGACGAAGGCCGGCAGGAAGCTGTGGTGGATGTTGATCAGCCGCTCGGGGAAGCGGCTGCAGAAGTCCGCCGAGACGATCTGCATGTAGCGGGCGAGCACCACCAGGTCGACGTCGCCGACCAGCTCCAGCGCCCGCGCCTCGGCCTCGGCCTTGGTCGCCGGCGTGACCGGCACGTGGTGGAAGGGCACCCCGGCCGCCGCGGCCACCGGCTCGAGGTCGGGGTGGTTGGAGACGACGGCGGTGATGTCGGCGCGCAGGTCCCCGGCGCGGACCCGGTAGAGCAGCTCCTGCAGCACGTGGTCGGTCCTCGACACGAACACCGCCAGCCGCGGCCGGCGCGCGGCCTCGGACAGCCGCCAGGTCAGCTGCCACTGCGCGGCGAGCAGCTCCAGCGCGCCCTCCAGCTGGCGGCGGCGGCTGGCCAGCCCGGGCAGCACGAACTCCAGCCGCAGGGTGAACACCCCGCCGGTCGGGTCCGAGGAGTGCTGCTGCGACTCGGTGATGTTCGCGCCGACGTCGGCCAGCAGCCGGGACAGCACCGCGACGATCCCCGGCCGGTCCGGGCAGCGGACGACCAGCCGCCCGACGTCGGCGGTGGCGGGGTCGTGCGCGATCGGGGCAGCGGACACGGTCGGCATGGTGGCAGGGACGCCGGCCTCCGCCGCCCGGCGGGGGTCAGACGGCGGGCAGGCGGGCGCGGGTGCGGGCGGCGACGTCGAACAGGTCGCCGTACTCCTCCACCCGGGCGAGCACCTCCTCGGTGCGGAAGCGCAGCTCGGCGGGGTCGGCGCCGTCGCGGACGGCGTCCACCTCGTCCCACCCGATCGGCGTGGACACCGGGGCGTCGGGGCGGGCGCGCATCGAGTACGGGGCGACCGTCGTCTTGGCGGGGTTGTTCTGGCTCCAGTCGACGAGCACCTTGCCCGGCCGCAGCACCTTCTCCATCCGCCAGACGACGCGGTCGGGCGTCTCGGCCGACAGCTCCTGGGCCAGCGCCTTGGCGTAGCGGGACGGGTGCTCGCGGTCGGTCACCCGGATCGGCGCGTAGACCTGCACCCCCTTCGACCCCGACGTCTTGACCACCGGGTCCAGCCCGTCGTCGACCAGCCGCACCCGCAGCCGCTCGGCGACGTCGCAGCACTCGCGGATGCCGGCGTCCGTGCCGGGGTCGAGGTCCAGCACGAGCAGGTCCGGCAGCGTCGGCTGCAGCTTGCTGCCCACCTGCCACTGCGGCACGTGCAGCTCCAGCGCGGCCAGATTCGCCGCCCAGGCGAGGTCGGCGACGGTCTCCAGGACCACCATCTCCAGCACCTCGCGGTCCCGCGAGCTGCCGGGGCTCGGCACGGTCACCTTCCGCACCCAGTCCGGCGCGTGCCGGGCGCTGTTCTTCTCGTAGAACGCCTGCCCCTCGACGCCGTCGGGCCAGCGGGTGAACGTGACCGGCCGGCCGGACAGGTGCGGCAGCAGCACCGGCGCGATCCGCACGTAGTAGTCGATCACCGCGGCCTTGGTGAACGAGACCTCGGGGAAGAGCACCTTGTCGAGGTTGGACACCGACAGCTGCCGGCCCTCCACCCGCACCCGCTGGCGGTCCATCAGGCTCCCCTCAGGGGGACCACTCCACGACGACGTCGTCGACGTCGAGGTCCTCGCGCAGCCCCCGCCACGCAGGGTGGCGCATCCGGCCGTCCGCGGTCCACGCGGCGAAGGCCACCTCGCCGACCAGCTCCGGCTCCGCCCACCGCGCGTCGCGGGCCACGTCGCGCGGGACCGCGCCGGCGAAGGGCGGGGTCCGGCGCGGGGTGAGCAGCCCGCCGAGCTCGCGCAGCACCGCGTCGGTGAACCCGGTGCCGACGTGCCCGGCGTAGACCAGCCGGCCGTCGTCGTCGTGGACGCCGACCAGCAGCGACCCCACTCCCCCGGCCCGCCGTCCCCTGCCCGGCCGCCACCCGCCGACGACGACGCTCTGCGTGCGGACGTGCTTGACCTTGCGCCACTCCGGCGAGCGCGCGCCCGGCCGGTACGGCGAGTCCAGCCGCTTGGCGACCACGCCCTCCAGCCCGTTGTCCCGGCTGGCCGCGTGCACGTCGGCGCCGCCGCCGCGGAACCACGGGGTCGCCGCCCAGCGGTGCCCCTGCGGGGCGAGCGCGTCCAGGCGCTCCCGCCGCCGCGCGTAGGGCAGCCCGAGCAGGCTGCGGCCGCGCTCGGCCAGCAGGTCGAAGACCAGGTAGGTGACCGGCGCCGCGGCCGCGAGCCGGGCGACCTCCGGGCCGCCGGTGCGGTGCATGCGGTTCTGCAGCAGCCCGAAGTCCGGGCGGCCCAGCCGGTCGAGGGCCACCACCTCGCCGTCCAGGACGGCGTCGACACCGGCGAGGGCGTCCGGCAGTCGGCTGAGTTCGGGATAACGGTCGGTCAGGAGGGTGCCGCTGCGCGCCCACAGGTCCACCCGGCCGTCGCGGACCGCCGCGAGCGCCCGGACGCCGTCCCACTTGAACTCGTAGCCCCACGCGGCGTCGTCGGCCGGCAGCTCGCCGGCGACGGCGAGCATCGGCGCCGGCACCGGCGGCTCGGGTAGGGCGGGACGGACCATCCGCGCGGCTCAGGCGCTGCGGCGGGACGTGCGCTTGGCCGGCTCCTTCTTGGCGGCCGTGACCTTGCGCGCGCGGGTCGTGCGGGCCGGGGCCTCCTCGGCCGCCTCCTCCGCCGGCGCCTTCCTCGCCGCCACCTCCTTCGCCGCCACCTTCTTCGCCGCGGTCCTCTTCGCGGGCTTGCGCGCCGGTGGCGCCTCCGCGGGCGCCTCGTCGTCGGCGGCGCCGCCGCGGGCGCGTTCGACGCTGCGCCGCAGCGCGCTCATCAGGTCGACGACGGCCGCGCCGGGGTCGGCGGTCTCGGGCACCGGCTGCACGTCGCCGCCGGTCTGCTTGGCCTCCAGCAGGGCGGTCATCGCCTCGCGGTAGTCGTCGGTGAACTCGGCGGGGTCGAAGTCGCCGGTCATCGAGGTGATCAGCGCCTCGGCCATCTGCAGCTCCTGCGGCCGGACCGAGACGTCCTCGTCGAGGAAGCCGAAGTCGGGACGGCGGATCTCGTCGGGCCAGCGCATGGTGTGCAGCACCAGGACGCCGTCGCGGACCCGCATGGCCGCCAGCGACTCCCGCTGCCGCAGCGCGATCTTGGTGATCGCGACCCGGCCGGTGTTCTCCAGCGCGTCGCGCAGCAGCACGTAGGGGCGGGTGGCCGGGCCGTCGGGCTCGAGGTAGTAGGTCTTCTCGAACTGGATCGGGTCGATCTCCGCCTGGTCGACGAACTGCAGGACCTCGATCTCCCGCCGGGTGGCCAGCGGCAGCTCGGCGAGGTCGTCGTCGGTCAGGACCACCAGCTGGCCGTCGGGCAGCTCGTAGCCCTTGGCGATGTCGCCGTACTCGACCTCCTCGCCGTCGATCGAGCAGATCCGCTTGTACTTGACCCGCCCGCCGTCGACGGCGTGCACCTGGTGGAAGCGGACGTCCCTGTCCTCGGTCGCGGTGTAGAGCTTCACCCCGATGCTGACCAGGCCGAACGAGACCGCGCCGCGCCAGATCGAGCGCATGTCACTCCCCTTCCCCGGGCTCCGCGACCGCGGGGCGGCGCGGCCCGCAGGATAGGTGCGGGCCGGCGCCCCCAGCAGCGCGATCGCTGGTGATCTCCTCCGCCCGGGGGAAGCGGGCGTCCTCCTCGGCTCTACTCGGCGTGCCGGCCTGTGGGATCGGCGTCGGTGTCAGCATCCACGCCCGCCGCCTCCCGTGGCGACGGCTCGAGCGCGCCGTTCTGGATGGCGTCGTAGACGAACTGCAGGACGTCGCTGCCCGCCACCAGCGTCATGGTGAACGCGGCCAGCCGGGTCGCCCGCGGCGCTGCCGCGTAGCCGAACACCAGCCCCGTGGCCACCCACTGGGCCAGGCAGAACGGGCAGGTCAGCAGCTCGCCGACGGCGTGCTTGACCCCACCGTGCTCACGGACCTCCTCCGCCACCTCCGCGTGCCCGGACGGTCCCTGGAACGCCGTGAAGGGTGCGCGCAGCGGGGCGGTGACGGGGTCCTTGGCGATCCGGCGGGCCAGCCGGAATGTCGCCACCGCGAGGAGCACGGCGTCCCCCGGCGGGATCCGGTCGGGCAGTTCCCTCCCGGACGCCCGCACCGCCGCCGCGCCGGCCGAGACCAGCCCCAGGTACACGCCCATCGCCCCGAGGTCGCCGGCGAGCGGGCGGGGCTCGCCCTGCGTGTACTCGCGCCCCTGGGTCCGCGCCCAGCGGCGGATCGGCGCTCCGATCCGCTGCACCTCGTCTGCGATCGCCATGCCGCCCCGCTACCCGTGCGGCCGGTGCGCCATGCCGCGGTGCGCCTCCCGTCACGGTCCGCGCCCGCCCGCATGGCTTCCGGGGAGGCGGGTAGGCGGCAGGGCAGTCCGCCGCCGGGAGCACCGTCCGGCGGCCCGAGAGAGAGGAACCCTCGATGACCGAGCCGGACGACCGCGGGGCGGTCCACTCCGCGCAGAACGACGCCGAGTTCCCCGACGACGAGCGGGGTCTGACCGGTGTGCGCGAGGGCGGCGCGCCGGGCTCCCAGGGGCAGACCGCCCGCGACGTCTTCCCCGAGGACAACGGCGTGCCGGACGTCTCGCAGGACGACTTCCCCACCGTGCAGCTCTCCGAGGACCCGCAGTTCGCCCCCGAGCCGGGCGACCGGGAGGACGAGCCGGTCGGTTTCGGGACGACGGCGCGCGAGCAGCAGGAGGGCGAGTCGCTGACCGCGCGCCTGGAGGAGGAGATCCCCGACGACGACCCCGGCGTGCGCCCCGCCGAGGACCCGGGCCGCGGCATCGGGCAGCTCGACCAGGACTACGACACCACCCCGGACAGCGACTCCGGGACCAACCGCACCGCCGACGACGTCGAGGCCGCGCTCGATCCGGTGGTCGGCGGCGAGGGGCCCGAGGAGGCGGCGGTCCACGTCGTCGAGAACACCTGACGCCACTCTCCAGCACCGTTGCGTCACCGGCCCGGGTGAGCACCACCACGCGCTCGCCCGGGCTGGTTGGCGGACGGCCACCGGGTTGTCTACGTTGTAAATGCGGTTGAGCAGGCAGCCGCGCGCGCCGGCGGCGGACCGCCTCCGGCGTGTCCACTGCAACGC
Organism: Geodermatophilus sp. SYSU D00698; assembly: GCF_054050335.1. Classification (NCBI taxonomy): domain Bacteria; kingdom Bacillati; phylum Actinomycetota; class Actinomycetes; order Geodermatophilales; family Geodermatophilaceae; genus Geodermatophilus; species Geodermatophilus sp. SYSU D00698. Next base: position 96,363 of record NZ_JBJGZD010000006.1, on the reverse strand, counting down.
CGGCCTGCCCGGGGGTGACGACACCCCTGAGGCGCCCGGCGGTAGATTGACCGGTGGCCGCACCGCTCGGCGTGGCCACTGAGAGGAGCTGCGTCCGTGACCGCATCCGACCTGCCCGCCGGGGGGCAGCACGACGTGTCGACCGAGGGCACGGAGGCACCCTTCGACGACGTGATCACGCTCTCGACCTCCACCAGCGAGGACGGCGCGGTCACGGTGACGGTCGTCGGCGAGGTCGACACCTTCACCGCCCCGGTGCTGCGCTCCTCGCTGGACACCCAGCTCGAGCAGCAGCCCCGCGAACTGGTCATCGACCTGTCGGGGGTCCAGTTCCTGGGCTCCGCCGGCCTGGCCGTGCTCGTCGAGACCCAGAAGTCGGCGAAGTCCCGGGACGTCGAGCTGCGCCTGGTCGCCACCACCCGGGCGGTCACCCGCCCGCTGGAGGTCACCGGCCTGATCGACCTGTTCACCATCGTGGACAGCAGCGCCCGCTGACCCCTCCGCACCACCTGCCACGAGGCCCCGCTCCGGCGGGGCCTCGTCGGCTTTCCCGGGCCGACTACGCCGACAGCAGGCGGCACACCGCCTGCTCGAGCACCTTCTGCGCCTCGCGGTCGTCGTCGGCGCCGGCCAGGTCGGCCAGCGCGTCGGCCACCGTCTCCCCGTTCTCGTACCGGTCCACCACCCGCGGGTCCACGTAGCTGGCCTTGCACACCGCCGGGGTGTTGCCGAGGTGCTCGGAGACCCGCACGTAGGCCTCGCGGATCGTCCGGTTCCGCGCCGTCCTGTTCTTCGGCGGCGGCTGCTCGGCCAGCGCGGCGGCCATCATCACCGTGGCGTTCCACGTCCGGAAGTCCTTGGCGGTGATCTCCGCACCGCTGACCTCCTTGAGGTAGGCGTTGATGTCGGCGCTGGTCACGTCGTGCCAGGTGCCGTCGTCGAGCCGGTAGGCCAGCAGCTCCTCGCCGGCGTCGTCGGGCCGCTCGAGCAGCGACCGGACGACGGTCGCCGTCGGCCGGTCGGTGATCTCCACCTCCCGCTCGATGCCCCCCTTCGCGGTGTACCGGAAGAACGTCCGCTCCCCGCGCACGGTCACGTGCTCGCGGCGCAGCGTGGCCAGGCCGTAGGTGCCGTTCTCCTCGGCGTACTCCTCGCTGCCGATGCGGAAGGTCCCGAGGTCCAGCAGCCGCAGCGCGCAGGCGAGCACCCGCTCCCGGCTGGGCCCGCGGGTGCGCAGCGCGTCGGCCACCCGGTCACGGACCTCGGGCAGCTCGGAGGCGATGGCCAGCACCCGCTCGTGCTTCTCCGCGTCCCGCCGCGCCCGCCAGGCGTCGTGGTAGCGGTACTGGCGGCGGCCGGCCGCGTCGAGCCCGGTGGCCTGGATGTGCCCGTTGGGCCACGGGCAGATCCACACGTCCTTCCAGGCCGGCGGGATCGCGATCGACCGGATCCGGTCCAGGCGCTCCGCGTCCTTGATCAGCTGCCCGTTCTCGTCACGGTAGGAGAAGCCGCGACCGGCCCGGCGGCGGGTCCAGCCGCGCCCGTGCACGTCGCTGCGCCGGAGTCTCACGCGCAGTGGATGCGCACCAGGCCGGTCCCGTAAACGGACCGTGCCCCGGCCGGGGTCAGCGCAGCTCGACCAGCCGCTGCAGTCCGCTCACCTCGAGGATGTGCCGGGTGACGCCGCCGTCGGGCGCGTGCACCACCAGCCGCCACCCCTCGGCCTCGGCGATCGCCGCGACGGCGAGCACCACCCGCACCGCCGCGCTGCTGAACAGCGTGACGGCGGTGAGGTCCAGCTCCACCCGGACGGTACCGCCGTGGCTGGCCTCGAGCAGCCGGATGCGCAGCTGCTCGGCGCTGACCAGGTCGACGTCGCCGGCGGCGCGCACGACCGGGTCGGCGCCCTCCCGGTCGACGACGACGGTCGCGCCGCTGCCGCCCACCGGGTGCTCGGGCTCCTGGTCGGGCGTCTGCCGCAGCCGCGTGCGCAGCGTGACCGTCGTGCCGTGCTCGCCGCGCACGACCATCCCGTCGACCAGCTGGCGCATGATCAGCAGCCCGCGGCCGCGGTCGCCGGGGTCGCGGTCCGGCGGGCGCCAGGTGCCCTCGTCGTGCACGGTCACGGTGAGCACGCCGTCGACGTCGACCGCGGCGGTGACCTGCATCGGCCCGGGCTCGGCGTCGCGGTAGGCGTGTTCGGCCGCGTTGGCGCAGGCCTCCCCCACCGCGACCACGACGCCCACCCGGTCCTGCTCGCCCATGCCCAGCGCGGTCAGCCACGCGCTCAGCCGCCGCCGCACGGCGGGCAGCGCCGCGGGCACCGCCAGCAGGTCCAGCCGCAGCGCCTCGACCGACCGCGCGCGGCGGTGCGCCACGAGCACGGCGACGTCGTCGGGGCGGCCGCCTCCGGTGAGCATCCCGGCGGCGATGGTGGCGGCCAGCCCGGCCGCGGCCTCGCCGTCGAGGGTCTCGGGATCGGCCAGCGCCGCCCGGGCGACCGCGGTGAGCCGGTCCAGCCCCGCGGTGGGCGGTGGGCCGGCGGCGGCGACCGCGCCGTCGGAGTAGAGGACCAGGGTGGCGCCCCGCTCGAGCCGGGCCGAGGCGACCGGCGTCGCCGCGCCGCGCACCGTGCCCAGCGGCGGCCGCGCCTCGACCGGCAGCCGGGTCGCGCGCCCGTCGGCCTCCACCAGCAGCGGCGGCGGGTGCCCGGCGGCGGCGTAGGTCAGCGCGCCGGTGGCCGCGTCGAGGACGGCGTAGAACACCGAGGCGCCCTGGACGTCGTCCATCTGGGCGGCGAAGTCGTCGAGGGCGGCGAGCACCGCGGCGGGGGCGGGGTCGCGCAGCGCGCTGGAGCGCATCGCCCCGCGCAGCCGGCTCATCGCGGACGCGGCCGGCACCCCCGAGCCGACGGCGTCGCCGATGACCAGCGCCAGCCGGCCGTGGCCCAGCGACACGGCGTCGTACCAGTCGCCGCCGGCGACGCGCCCGGAGCTGGCCGGGTGGTAGCTGCCCGACAGCCGCACGTCGGGCAGCAGCGGCAGGGACGGCGGCAGCAGCGAGTGCTGCACCTCCTCCACGACGTCCCCGGACGGCCCGCCCCGGGGACTGCCGGGCTCCTCGTCCTCGGCGGTGCTCTCGAGGACCAGGACCGCGGCCGGGTCGGCGCCGGCGGCCAGCGGCCGCACGGCCACGGTGACCTCCGGTCCGTCACCGGCCAGGACACCGGAGAGGGTGACCGGCCGGCCGGTGCGCAGGACGTCGGCGACGACGTCGGCCACCGGGCGGTCCCCCACGACGGGCAGGTCGTGCGGGGTGGGCCCGAGCGTGCGGGCGCGGGCGTTGGCCCAGAGGGTCCGCGGGCCGGGGCCGGCGACGAACCACAGCGCCGAGGGCGCGTCCTCCAGCGCGGCCACCAGCGCGGCCGGGCCCACGTCCTCGGCGGGACGGGGCCCCGGCGGGAGACTGCCCTGGCTGGTGCTCATCCGGGGACCAACAGACCACAGGGCCGGTGCACCGGCAACCGCGCGCGACGCCGTGGGCACACGTTGTTTGCCGACGCGCCGGGGACGGGTAGACGGTCCTGCTGGGACACGGCCCAGTCGCCCCCCGCCCCCGCCCCGCGCGCACCGCGGACCCGCGGCGGGGCAGGATGGGACCGGGCGCCGCGGCCCCGGACACCTGCCGAGCAGACCGGCCGCGGCCGGACGTACTGATGAGGAGCGGACGACGGATGGTGGACTCGAGGGGTGCCCTCGCCCAGGACAGGCGGCGCGCGGAACGGCTGGAGCTGCGCGTGCCGACCACGCCGGGCCAGCTGCCCGCGGTGCGGGCGATGGCCGGTGACCTGGCCATCCGCATGGACTACGACCTGGACTCGGTCGAGGACCTGCGGCTGGCGGTGGACGAGGCGTGCGCGACGCTCGCGGCGATCGCGCTCGGCGACGCGCCCCTGACGGTCGTCTTCGAGACCACCCGGGCCGGGCTGCACATCGACGCGTGGGTGCCCACCGCCGAGGGGACCGACGTCCCCCGCGACGGCTTCGGCTGGGCGGTGCTGCAGACGCTGGCCGACAACGTCGAGGGCCGGCCCGCCTCCCAGCGGGAGGTGCCGGCCGGCGACGGCGGTGAGGGCCCGGTGGCGGTCATCTCCATGGACAAGTACCTCCCCGGGCAGCGGCCGGCGCAGCTGGTCGGCTCCGCGGGCAGCGACGACTCGGTGGCCCCGTGACGCCGGCGACCGCCGGTCCCCGGGCCCCCGTCGAGGAGGACGCCCTGCACGACGATCCGTCGGTGACCGCCCCGGACCCGGCCGAGGACGCCGAGGCCGAGGGCACCGGCACCGGCACCGACAGCGACAGCGAGGACACCGCCGGCGAGGACACCGAGGACGACGCCGGGCCCGTCACCGGCCGGACCGCCGGCGCCCGCGAGGGCGACGGCGCGCCCGTCTCGGACAACCGGCGCCGCGCCGAGCGCACCGCGCCGCTGTTCGCCGAGCTGGCCACCCTGGAGAAGGACGACCCGCGGCGGGAACGGCTGCGCGAGGTCCTGGTCGAGGAGCACCTGCCCCTCGTCCGGCACTTCGCCCGCCGGTTCAGCAACCGCGGCGAGCCGTTCGACGACCTGCTGCAGGTCGGCACGCTGGGCCTGATCGCGGCGATCGACCGGTTCGACCCGACCCGCGGGGTGGAGTTCCTCTCCTTCGCCGTCCCCACCATCACCGGGGAGATCAAGCGGCACTTCCGCGACCAGGGCTGGTCGGTGCGGGTGCCGCGGCGGCTGCAGGAACTCCACCTGTCGCTGAACTCCGCCGTCGGCGAGCTGGCGCAGAAGAACGGCCGCGCGCCGACGCCGTCGGAGCTGGCCGAGCACCTGGGCATCCCGCGCGAGGAGGTCCTCGAGGGCCTCGCGGTGGCCAACGCCTACCGCAGCAGCTCGCTCGACGAGCGGCTCTCCGGCGAGGACGACTCCCCCACGCTCGCGGCCACCCTCGGCGAGGAGGACGCGGCGCTGGAGGGCGTGGAGTACCGCGAGTCGCTGCAGCCGCTGCTGGCCACCATCCCGGCCCGCGAGCGCCGCATCCTCATCCTGCGGTTCTTCGGGAACATGACCCAGTCGCAGATCGCCGCCGACATCGGCATCTCCCAGATGCACGTGTCCCGGCTGCTGAGCCAGACCCTGGCCAAGCTCCGCGAGGGCCTGCTCAAGGACTAGGGACGGCCTCCCCGCAGGGAGGCCGTCCCCGTCGCCGGGTCAGCCCTGCGGCCGCCCGCCGTCGGGGGTCCCGCCGTGGGCGACGTCCTCCTCGGCCGCCCGCGCGAGCGACGTCGTGGGCGGCAGCTCCGGGGCCGCCAGGGCCGGTCCGGCGTCGGCGATGCTGTGGAGCTCGATCCTGGCCTCGGGCTGCTCGGCGGCCGGCGGCAGCTTCGACTCGAACCAGCCGGTGGTGTCGATGCCGCCCCCGTCGCCGGTGGCGCCGCCGGCGGGAGCTCCGTCGGCCGGCGGCGGGACGTCCAGGAACGACCGGCCGTCGCCGTCGGCGCCGCCGAGCTTCGCCAGGCCCTCCAGCGCGCGGCTGAACTCGCTGGGGACGATCCACATCTTGTTCGCGTCGCCCTGCGCGATCCGCGGCAGCGTCTGCAGGTACTGGTAGGCCAGCACCCCCTGGTCGGGCCGGCCCTCGTGGATCGCCCGGAACACCGTCTCGATCGACTTGGCCTGCCCCTGCGCCTGCAGGTACAGCGCCGCCCGGTCGCCCTCGGCCCGCAGGATGCGGCTCTGCCGCTCCGCCTCCGCCTCGAGGATCGCGGCCTGCTTCCTCCCCTCGGCCGACAGGATCGCGGCGGCCTTCTGCCCCTCGGCGGTGGTGATCGCCGACTGCCGGGCGCCCTCGGCCTGCAGGATGATCGCCCGCTTGTCGCGGTCGGCGCGCAGCTGCTTCTCCATGGAGTCGCGGATCGACGGCGGCGGGTCGATCGCCTTGATCTCCACCCGCGCCACCCGCAGCCCCCACGGGCCGGTGGTGCCGTCGAGGACCTCGCGCAGCTGGCTGTTGATGCCGTCGCGGCCGGTCAGGGACTGCTCGAGGTTCAGCCCGCCGACGACGTTGCGCAGCGTCGTCGTGGTGAGCTGCTCCATGCCGGTGATGTAGTTGGCGATGCCGTACACCGCCAGCCGCGGGTCGGTGACCTGGAAGTAGACGACGGTGTCGATGCCGACCTGCAGGTTGTCGGCGGTGATCACCGGCTGCGGCGGGAACGAGACGACCTGCTCGCGCAGGTCGACCGTCGCGCGCACCCGGTCGACGAAGGGCACGAGCAGCGACAGGCCCGGGGAGAGCGTGCGGCTGTAACGACCGAGCCGCTCCACCACCTTGGCCTGGGCCTGCGGGACGATCGTCACGCTCCTCGCGACGACGAACACCACCAGCAGGGCGACGACGAGCAGTGCGATCAGGGCAGGGGTCACGGCGGCGCTCCTCGGGTCGGGTCCCGCTGTGATCATCCTCCCGGGTGGCACCCGGGGTCACCGTCCCGGCGCGCGGGGCTCAGAGCTCGAGCGCCTCGCCGACCACGGCGGTCGCGCCGTCGACCTGGAGGATCCGCACGGTGGCGCCGACGGGGAAGCTCTCCTCGCCGAAGTCGGTGCGGGCGGTCCACTCGTCGGCGCCCACCCGGATGCGGCCACTGGAACGACCGACCTCCCGGGTCACCGTGGCGGTGCGGCCGACGAGGGCCTGCACGCCGTCGACGTGCCTCGGCGTCCGGTTCTCCAGGTGCGCCTTCGCCGCGGGCCGCACGCTCGCCAGCAGGAACACCGAGACGGCGATGAACGCCACGATCTGGAAGGCGAGCGACCCGCCCGCCAGCGCCACCACGGCCCCGCCCAGCGCGCCGCCGGCGAACATCAGCAGGACCAGGTCGAGGCTGGCCACCTCACCCGCGACGAACAGGCCCGAGGCGACCAGCCAGAGCACCCACGCAGCCACGTCCCCAGTCTCCCAGACCACCCGCCGTCCCCGGGCCCCCGGGACGCGGCCGACGTAGCCTCGCTGGGTGCTCCACGACCTCCCCGCCGGGCGGTTCGCCGTCTGGGCGACCGCGTGGCTGTCCGGCCGCGCCTCCTACGACGACGCGCTGGACGCGCTGACCGACGACCGCGCGCACCGCGTCACCGGCCTGCCCGGCACCTCCGGCGCCGTCCCCCTCGGCTGGGCGCTGACCGCGCTGCGCGGCCTGGGCGAGCGGCGGCTGCGGCTGGTGCTGCCGGTGCCCGGCGACGTCCGCGGCGTGCCGTCCGCGCCGGGCCTGGCCGCGCCGGCGCTGGAGGCGGGGCAGGTGGCGGTCGGCGACGCCGTCGCGCTGGTGCCGGAGGACCTCGGCCCGGAGGTCACCGCGTGGACGGCGGTCGACCTGACCGGCGTCCCGCCCGCGCCGCCGCCGGTCGAGGGCTCGCTGCGCGCGGTCTCGGGGGCGCTGGACCTCGCCGTGGGCGACGCCGCCCGCACCCTCGCCGCGCTGGACCTCGCCCGCTGGAACCCCGAGGTGCCGGCGCTGCTGGCCGGCCTGGGCAGCGCCCGCGCCCCGGAGCTGCCGCCGGACACCGACCCGCTGGCCTCCTCGGTGCTCGCCCGCGCGCAGCGGCTGGCGCGGGTGCTGGACCTCGCGCTCACCGACGCCCCCGGCGGCGCGGTCACCCACGGCCAGGCCGCCGCCCGCGACGAGGCGCTGCGCCCGCTGGCCACCGCCGTCCGCGAGGCGACCGTCGCCGCGTACAACGCGGTCCCGCGCCCGTAGCCGTCCTCCCGGCGGGCCCGCCGCCACGGCCGGGGGACGGACCCGTCCGACGCTAGGGCCGGCGGGCCGTCACCAACCAGGCGGCCGAGCCGAGCTCGACGCCGCCGGGACCGGCGTGGGCCTCGAGCCGGCGCCGCAGGTCGGCCACCGCGCGGTCCCGGGTGGCCGGGTCGAGCCCGTCGAGCATCCAGCCGGCGAGGCCGAGCACGAAGGTCAGCGCCTCGTCGGCGTCGGCGCCCCACCACTCCGGCTCGGCCAGACCCTCGACCTCCACCTGACGGTGACCCGCGGCGGTGAGCACCTCGTGGATCCGCGCGGGGTCGGCGAGGGAGAACGGGCCCGGCGCGCCCGGGGGCGGTGCCGGCAGCGGGCGGCCGGCGGCCAGGGCCCCGGTGATCTCGGTGATCCACTCGTTGGCCTCGGCCGCCTGCCACACGAGCAGGACCAGCCGGCCGCCGGGGACGAGCGCCCGGCCGACGTTGGCCAGCGCGGCCACCGGGTCGGCGAAGAACATCGCGCCGGTGCGGCTGATCGCCACGTCGAAGGCGGCCGGCGGGAAGGCGGCCACCTGGGCGTCGGCCTGCTCGAACCGGGCGCCGGTCAGCCCCTCGTCGGCGGCGCGGCGCCGGGCGACCTCGAGCATCGCCGAGGACAGGTCGACGCCGAGCGCGGACCCGGTGCGGCGTGCGGCCTCCCGCGTCGTCCGGCCGGTGCCGCAGCCGACGTCGAGGACCCGGTCCCCCGGCCGCAGGTCGGCCGCGGCGAGGAACGCGGCGTCGTAGCGGGCGACCGACCGGTCGAAGCGGTCGGCCTGCGCGGCCCAGTACGCGCCCTGCGCGCCGTCCCACGCGTCCAGCTGCGCGGCGTTGGCGGGAGCGACCTCGACCACGGCACACCGTCCTCGTCCGGCCCCCCGGTGGACCGACGGTCTACTCGCGGACGGGCGCCCCGTCAACGGCCGGGCGGTGCACCGGTCGCGGAGGCCGGAGGCTCCCCGGCCGGGGCTCGACTCACGCCGGGGACGGCTCCTGGTCGCGGGGTCGCCCGGCAGGGCGACGGACGAAGCAGCACGCCGCGGGGCAGTTCGTGCCCAGCCGCGGCTCGCCGCCCGCGCGCCGCTCCTGCAGCAGCTCGCGGACCATCGCGACGAACGCCGGGTGGGTGCCCGCCGTCGCGGCCCGGACGAACGCCAGCCCGAGCTCCCCGGCGGTCTCCTCGGCCTCGTTGTCGAGGTCCCAGATCACCTCGAGGTGGTCGCTGACGAACCCGATCGGGAACAGCACGACCGCCGTCTCGCCGATCTCGTGCAGCGCGCGCAGGTGGTCGTTGACGTCGGGCTCCAGCCACGGCACCGACGGCGGGCCGCTGCGGGACTGCCAGACCAGGTCGACGTCGCGGCCCGGCTCGACGGCGTCGACGACGGCGCGCGCGGCGGCCAGCAGCTCGGCCTCGTAGGCGTGCCCGTCGGGGCCGGCGACGTCGGCCATCGCGTCGGGGATGGAGTGCGCCGTCGCCACCAGGCGGGCGGTGGCCCGGTGCTGCTCGGGCAGCTGCGCGAGCGCGGCGGCGAGGGCGTCGGCGTTGGCGCGCACGAAGCCGGGGGTGTCGAAGTAGTGCGGCAGCTTCTCCGCCGTCGGGCCGCCGCCGGTGGCGATCCGGGCCCGGGCGACGTCCTCGTGGTACTGCCGGCACCCGGAGTAGGAGGCGTAGGCCGACGTCGCCAGCACGTAGACGTGCTCGATCCCGTCGTCGGTCATCTGCTGCCAGACGTCCTCGACATAGGGGTCCCAGTTGCGGTTGCCCCAGTACACGGGCATGTCGACGCCGTGGGCGGCGAGGTCCTCGCGGACCGCGGCGACCAGCGCCTCGTTCTGCTCGTTGATCGGGCTCACGCCGCCGAAGTGGTGGTAGTGCTCGGCGACGTCGAGCAGCCGCTCGCGCGGGACGCCGCGGCCGCGGGTGACGTTCTCCAGGAACGGCATGACGTCGTCGTGGCCGCGGGGGCCGCCGAAGGACAGGACCAGCAGCGCCTCGCGGCGGCCGGCCGGGGCGGGCGCCGCCGCGGGCGGCGTCCCCCCGTTGTTGCGGACGGCCAGCGAGGGGTCCTCGTCGGGACGCTGGCCGGGGTTGATGTCGACGGTGGCGCGGGGCACGGACGTCCTTCGGTGCTACGGGGCGGATCGGATGCGGTCAGACGCCCACGGCGTGGCTCTGTGACCGTTCACACGCCCACGGCGTGGAACCCGCCGTCGACGTGCACGATCTCGCCGGTGGTGGCGGGGAACCAGTCCGACAGCAGGGCGACGACGGCCTTGCCGGCGGGCTCGGTGTCGGTGACCGACCAGCCCAGCGGGGCGCGGCCCTCCCAGGCCTCCTCGAACTGGGCGCTGCCGGGGATGGACTTCATGGCCATGCTGCGCAGCGGGCCGGCGGCGACGATGTTGGACCGCACGCCCTCGGGCCCGAGCTCGCGGGCGAGGTAGCGGCTGACCGACTCCAGCGCCGCCTTGGCCGCGCCCATCCAGCCGTAGACCGGCCAGGCGACGGAGGCGTCGAAGGTGAGCCCGACGACCGAGGACGGGTCGGCCAGCAGCGGCCGGCAGGCCTGGGTGAGCGAGGCGTAGGACCACGACGACACCTGGAACGCCGTCGCGGCGTGCTCCCAGGCGACCTCGGGGAAGCCCTCCCCCATCGCCTCCTGCGGCGCGAAGCCGATGGAGTGCACGACGCCGTCGAGGGTGTCGAAGCCGGCCTCGCGCAGCCGGTCGGCGAGCGAGGCCAGGTGCTCGGTGTCCGTCACGTCGAGCTCGACGACCGGAGCCTCCTGCGGCAGCCGCTTGGCGATCCGCTGGCACAGCGACAGCGCGCGCCCGAAGTTGGACAGCACGACCGTGGCGCCCTGCTCCTGCGCGATCCGCGCGGTGGCGAAGGCGATCGACGCCTCGGTCAGCACGCCGGTGACGAGGACCTTCTTGCCCTCGAGAATGCCGCTCATCAGTGCCCCATCCCCAGTCCGCCGTCGACCGGGACGACCGCCCCGGTGACGTATCCGGCCGCGTCGCTCGCCAGGAAGCGGACGACGGCGGCGATCTCGTCTGCCTCGGCGTACCGGCCCAGCGGCACCTGCGCGAGGATCTCCTGCTGCCGCTTCTCCGGCAGCTCCGCGGTCATGTCGGTGCGCACGAACCCGGGCGCGACGACGTTCGCGGTCACGTTGCGGCTGCCGAGCTCGCGGGCGATCGAGCGGGCCAGGCCCACCAGGCCCGCCTTGCTCGCCGCGTAGTTGGTCTGGCCGGCCGAGCCGAGCAGCCCGACGACGGAGCTGACGAACACCATGCGGCCGAACCGGGCGCGCACCATCCTCGCCGAGGCGCGCTTGGCCACCCGGTAGGCGGCGGTGAGGTTGGCGTCGAGGACGTCGGCGAAGTCGTCCTCCTTCATCCGCATGAGCAGCCCGTCGCGGGTGATGCCGGCGTTGCTCACCAGCACCTCGACCGGCCCCTGCTGCTCCTCGACCTCGCTGAACGCCCGGTCGACGGCCGCGGCGTCGGTGACGTCGCACTGCACGCCGAACAGCCCGTCGGGGGCGCCGCTGCCGCGGTGGGTGACCGCCACCGAGTCGCCCTGCTCGGCGAAGGAGCGGGCGATCGCCAGCCCGATCCCCCGGTTGCCGCCGGTCACCAGCACCGACCTGCCCACGCTCGACCCCCTGGCCACCGGCGACGTTGTCAGGTGCCGAACCTAGTCGCTGGGCGCAGGTCACACCGGGTCGCGGTCGGACGCCTCCCGCAGCACCGCGGCCACCGCGGGCGTCGCGGCGTGCGCGCCGGCCTGGAAGAACGACTGCTGGAGCACCTCGTGGACGCGCTCGCCGGACATGAGGTCCGCGCCCATGACCTCCTGCTCGGCCGCGCCGGGGGTGAACACGACGGTCCGGATCCCGGCCGCGCGCAGGGCCCGCACCTCCCGGTCGAGCTGCCGCTGGGAGTACCGGCGCATGGCGGCGGTGAAGTCCTGGCGCCAGCCCGGCGAGCCGCTCATCGGCGCCAGCACGACGACGACGTCCACCCCGGCGCGGCGCAGCACGGCGGCGTTGGTCGCGGAGTGCACCCCGCCGTCGACGTAGGCGTGCCGGCCGATCTGCACGGGGGCGAAGTAGCCGGGCACCGCGCAGGACGCGGCGACCGCCAGGTGCACCGGCGCCGGCGGCGCCCCGGGCCGGCCGAAGACGACGCGGCGCCCGTCCCGCCGGCGCACGGCGGTGATCCACAGGTCGCGCTCGGGCCAGGTCGGCCCCTCGACCTCGCGCAGCGCCCCCAGCTGGGACACGATGTCGTGCCGGCCCGCGGCGAGCAGCGTCATGCCGGCGGTCAGCGGGCGGAACCGCCACGGGCGGGCCAGCGCCCGCGCGACCAGGTGCGGGCCGGGCACGCGCATCGGCCGGCGGAGCACGTCGAGCGGGCGGAACGGCGCGAGCTCGGGGACGGCGGTCTCGGCCATGGTGCGCAGCACGTCGTCGTCGCCGGACAGCGGCGCCCTGACCGTCCACGCGGCGAGGTCCTCCGGCGAGACGCCGGCGCGCAGCAGGGTGCCGGTGATCGACCCGGCGGAGGTGCCGACGACGACGTCGGCGGTGCGGGCGTCGAAGCCGACGTCGTGCTGCAGCACCGCCAGCACGCCCGCGTGGTAGGCCTGCCCCACCACGCCGCCGCCACCCAGCACCAGACCGACCCGGACCATCCCTCCACGGTCCCACGGCCGGGTCGGCGCGGCTCCCGCACGCCGAGTCCCACCTACGCTGGCCGGGTGTTCCTCCTCTTCGGGTTCGGCACGCGGCAGCAGGACCTCGGCCCGGGGGAGGTGCGCACCTGCCCGCGGTGCGGCAACACCACCCGGTGGGCGCGGGTGCGGCAGTTCCGCCAGCTGAGCGTGTTCTTCGTGCCGGTCGCCCGCTGGCGGCGCCGGCGACTCGAGGTCTGCGGCGTCTGCGGCACCGCCGTCGAGGTCTGAGCCGCGACGGCGGCGCCGCGGGCCGGGGCGGGTCCTCAGCCGACGCGGAGCGGCAGGGAGCGGGGCCGCGGATCTGGCCGGTGGACCAGCGCACCGCCGCCGGGTCGGCCAGCGAGGACTCGGGCACCCGGTCGAGCCAGACGTCCAGTGCCACCCGCATCTCCATCCGCGCCAGGTGCGAGCCGACGCAGCGGTGGATGTCCAGGCCGAAGGCGGCGTGCCGGTCGACCTGCCGGTCGACGACCACCTCGTCGGCCCGCTCGAACTGCGCGGGGTCGCGGTCGGCCGCCGAGAAGGACGGCAGCACCCAGTCCTCGGCCCTCATCTCCACGCCGCGCCCGGTCACGTCCTCCTCGACCAGGCGCGCCACGGTGACCGGGGCGTAGGCGCGGAGGAACTCCTCGACGGCGGTGCGCCGCAGCCCCGGCTCGGCGACCAGCCGGCGCCGGTCGTCGGGGTGGCCGGCGAGGTGCCACAGCGAGGCGCCGATCGCGCTCCAGGTGGCGTCGATGCCGGCGACGAGCAGCAGCGCCATCGTCCCGGCGACGTGCGCGGGCTCGAGGCGGCGGCCGTACAGCTCGGCCTCGAGCAGGTGGGTGGTGAGGTCCTCGCGCGCGCTCTTGGTGAACGGCGGCAGCAGCAGCCTGCGCGCGTCGTGGTGGAACGGCGGGTCCGAGGAGATCGGCGGGGTGCCGCCGACCGGCGCGAGCGACCGCGGGGGCCGGACGTTGCCCGCGATGACCGCGCGGGAGGAGAAGTGCTCGGTGTCGTGGGCGACGGCGGCGACGTCCTCGTAGCAGGTGGGCAGCCACGCCCCGCCGAACCGCGCGGTGTGCGCGATCGGGCAGCGCTGCCGCAGGTCGTCCCAGATGCCGATCGCGCCCTGCGCCCACTCCTCCTCGGTGTGCGAGAAGTCGGTGGCCCGGTCCTCGACCGGGCCGCTGCGCACCTCGCTGGACGTGCCGAGGGCCGGGTCCGAGCGCAGGGTGCCGGCGTCGGCGGAGGACCGGTCGTCGACGGTCACCGCGCCGGCTCCTGCTCGAGCACGAGGACGGCGGCCTCGGGGCGGTTGTCGGCGGCGAGCCGCGCGTCGTCCTCCAGCCCGGCCGGCACCTCACCGCCGGGGACGAGGAGGGTCGAGCAGCCCTCGTCGTCGGCCCGAACAGGTCCGGCGCGAGGTCGTAGCAGCGGCCGTGCCCCTGGCACAGCGACGGGTCGATCGAGATCCTCACGGGCGGCTCTCCGTTCCCCGGGCGGGCGGTTCCTGCGGTGCGCGTCCGGCGGCGAGGCGGGCGGGGACGTCGGCGGCCGCACGCGGCGGCACCTCGCGCGTGCCCGCCGCGGTGGCGCCCGGACCGCGGTCCACGTTCCGGATCGGACAGCGGTTCGATCCGCGCCGTCGAGGGCCACGGGTCGCGCGGGAGGGGACGGCGCGTCGCCCGCCCGGCCCCCGCCGACCGGCGCGCGGTGTGACCTTGACAACACCCCGGGCCTGCCCGAGGGTCCTCCTCGCGTTCCGGCACGGAGCACTCCCGGGGCGTCCCGCCGCGGCCCGCGGCGGGCACCGACCGGCCTGAGGCGCGCCGGCGACGTCGCGCCGGAGGAGGCGCCGTGCCCCGCTCCCCCGTCCGCCGGCCCGACACGTCCCCGACCGGGCGGAGCCCCGCGGCGGCGTCCCCGGCCGGCCCGGTCCGCCCGCCCGGGGCCGCGCCCGTGACCGGGCCCGGGCGCTGAGGGTCGGCGTCGTGCCGTCCTGGTGGGAGCGGGCGTGGGCGCGCTGGCTGGTGCACCGGCTGGAGGTGGCGAACCGGCGGTCCGCGTGCCCGCACGACGGGCTCTCCCTGCTCTGCCCGACCTGCCTGGCCGTCGCCGCGGCGGGCCTCCTGCTGCCGGCCGCTCCTCCCGTGCCGCGCGACCGCGGCTGACCGGTCAGTCCCCGTCGTCGGCGAGGACCCGCTCGGCCACGTGCTCGCCGATCGCCAGCGAGGAGGTGGCCGCCGGCGAGGGCGCGTTGCGGACGGTGACGACCGGGCCGAGCCGGTGGACGCGGAAGTCGTCGACCAGGCTGCCGTCCCGGTCGACGGCCTGGGCGCGGACGCCGGCGGGGGCGCGCACCACGTCGTCGTCGGTCAGCGCGGGCACGAACTCCCGGGCCGCGGCGAGGAACACCCGGCGGGACAGCGATCCGCGGAACTCGGCCACGCCCGTGCGCCAGTGCTGCCGGGCCAGCGGGCGCATGCCGGGCCAGGTGAGCGTCCGCAGCAGCTCGGCCGGCCGGACGTCGCGGCGCCGGTAGCCCTCGCGGGCGAACGCGAGGACGGCGTTGGGCCCGACGTCGACCCCGCCGCCGACCCGGCGGGTGAAGTGCACGCCGAGGAAGGGGTACCGGGGGTCGGGCACCGGGTAGATCAGCCCGCGGACCAGGTGCTCGCGCTCGGGCACCAGCCGGAAGTACTCGCCGCGGAACGGCACGATCGCCGGCCCCGCGTCGTCCCCGGCCAGCCGGGACACCGTGTCGCTCTGCAGCCCGGCGCAGACCACCAGCCGGTCGACCGCGAAGGCCTCGCGGCCGGAGGACACCACCACTCCCCCGCCGACCTGCGGCAGCACCGCGGTGACCTCGAAGCCGAGCCGGACGTCGTGGCCCTTGTCCCGCAGGTCGCCGGCCATGGCCCGGGCGACGGCGCGGAAGTCGACGATCGCGGTGTGCGGCGAGTGCAGCGCCGCGACGCCGGCCGCCTCCGGCTCGACCTCGCGCAGCCCCTCGGCGGACAGCCGGCGCAGGCCGGGCACCCCGTTCGCGGTGGCCCGCCGCTCGATCTCGTCCAGGGCGGGCAGCTCGTCGTCGCGGCGGGCGACGACGAGCTTGCCGCACTCGTCGTAGGCCAGGCCGTGCTCGGCGCAGAAGTCGCGCAGCAGGCCGCGGCCGCGGGTGCACAGCCGCGCCTTGAGCGAGCCGGGCGCGTAGTACAGCCCGGCGTGCACCACGCCGCTGTTGTGGCCGGTCTGGTGGACGGCGACGTCGTCCTCCTTGTCCACGACCGTGACGTGCAGGTCGGGCCGGAGCTCGGCCAGCCGGCGGGCGACCGCCAGGCCCACGATCCCGGCGCCGACGACGCCGATCCGGTCGACGGTCCCTGCGGTCACCGGCCACCTCCGTCCCCCGGGCAGGACCGCGAGCCCCGCCGTGGGCAGGGATGGTGCCCGCCCGGGGCAGGGACGGCCAGGCCCCTCGGCGCGCGCCCGGTCAGGCGGCGCCGCGGCGGGACCGGACGGCGGCGGCCAGCTCGGCCAGCAGGGCCTCCGTCGTCGCCGGGTCGACGCAGGCGTCGGTGACGCTCACGCCGTACTCCAGCCGCTCGGGGTGCTCGCGGTCGAGGTCCTGCCGGCCCTCGGCGAGGTTGGACTCGATCATCACGCCGCGGATCGCCCGCTCCCCGCCGGCGACCTGCCCGGCCAGGTCGCCCACGACCGCGGGCTGGCGGCGGTGGTCCTTCTGGCTGTTGCCGTGGGAGGCGTCGACGACGACCACCTCCGGCAGCCCGCGCGCGGCGAGCTTCCGCTTCACCTCGGCGACGTGCGCCGCCGAGTAGTTGGGGCCGTCCTTGGTGCCGCGCAGGATGACGTGGCCGGTGTCGTTGCCGGTGGTCGACAGCTGCGCCGAGACCCCGTGGTGGTCGACGCCGAGGAACTCGTGCGGGGCGCGCGCGGTGACGACGGCCTGGATGGCGGAGTCGACGCTCCCCTCGGGCGAGTTCTTGAAGCCCACCACGGACGAGAAGCCCGACACCCGCTCGCGGGCGGTCTGGTCGGTGACGTTGCGCGCGCCGACGCCGTTGTAGGTGACCAGCCCGTTGACGTACTGCGGCGTGAGCGCGTTGAGCGGCTCGGCGGCGACGGGGACGCCCATGCCGGTGATGCGGCACATGAGCATCCGGGTGGCGACCAGGCCGACGCTGATCCGGTTGGACCCGTCGAGGAACGGGTCGTAGGCGAAGCCCTTCCAGTCGACCTCGGTCCGCGGCTTCTCCGTGTAGGTCCGCATGAGGATCTCGAGGTCGTCGCCGTGCCGCGCCCGCATGCGGCCGAGGAAGGCGGCGTACTCCAGCGCGGCGGCGGGGTCGTGCACCGAGCAGGGGCCGGCGATGACGGCGAGGCGGTCGTCGGCGCCGGTGAGGACGTCGGTGACCGCGGCCCGCGCGGCGCGGGTCGTCGCGGCGGACTCCGGCGACAGCGGGACGACGGTGGCCACCGCCGCGGGGGTGACGACGACGCTCAGGCCGGTGATCCGCGCGTTCACCAGGCCGGACAGGTCGGCGCCGTCCGCCGCCGAGACGCCCACCTGCCGCTGGACGCCGGGCAGCAGGTCGGCGAGCGTGGCGTCGATCTGCGCGTTCACCGTCGTCTGGACGTCGAGCAGCAGGTCGGCGATCCGCGTCGCCGCCTCCAGGATCCGGTCAGCGGGGATGGGGGCCTCCTCGGTCGTTCCCGACCGTCGAGCCAACCACAGCGGCGCAACCGCCCGGCGCCCGGTGGCGCACACCCCGCCCGCGAACTCCGGCGTGACGGGTGTGGCGGCCGGGGCGGGTGGGGCGCGGCGGCGCCGCCCGCGGAGACGGCGCGCGCACCATGGGCGCGTGCCCGCCCGACCGGACGCCGTCGCCGTGCTGCCGGCCGCTCCGGGCGTGTACCGCTTCCGGGACGGCGCCGGGCGCGTCCTCTACGTCGGCCGCGCCACGCACCTGCGCTCCCGCGTCGGCTCCTACTGGGGCGACCTGCGCGACCGCCGCCACCTGCGGCGGATGGTGGGCCGGGTCGCGCGGATCGAGGCGCTGGTCTGCGACTCCGTGCACGAGGCCGCGTGGGCCGAGCGCAACCTGCTCGAGCGGTCGCTGCCCCCGTGGAACCGGATCCCCGGGGGCCTGGAGGTCCCCGTGCGGATCCGGCTGGACCCCTCGGCGGACGCGCCGCGCCTCGACGTCGTCTCCGACGCCCGCCCCGCGCCGGGAGTGCGCCACTTCGGCCCCTACCTCGGCCGCCGCAGGGTGCGGTCGGCCGTCTCCGGGCTGTCCCGCGTGTACCCGCTCGCCCACGCCGGCCCCGGCCGGAGCGCCGGCGAGCGGGAGCTGGCGCGGCTGCGGGGCGCGCAGGACGCCTCCCTCCCGGAGCTCGCCGCCGCGCTGACGGCCGTGCTCGACCGCGAGCCGGGACCGGTCGCCGCCGCGCTGGCGGCGCTCGGCGCCCGGCGGGACGCCGCGGCCGCGGCGCAGGCCTACGAGGCCGCGGCCCGGCTGCAGGAGGAGATCGAGGCCGTGCAGTGGGTGGTCGCGCCGCAGCGGGTCACCGCGCCCGGGGAGCAGGCCGACGGCGACGTCACCGGCTGGACGGGCGAGGTGCTCGTGCGGCTGCGCATCCGGGGTGGCCGGGTGCGCGGCTGGGACCAGGAGCCCTGCGCCCACGCCTCGTCGGGGACGCGCGCGCCGGCCGGGTGGACGCCGTTCCTCCGCCGCAACGCCGAGCTGGCCGCCCGTCTGGTCGCGCTGCCCGTCACCTGAACCCGCGCACCGGTCGACCCGCCGGGCGCCACCCGGGCGCGCGGGGGTTGCGCTCGTGCGGGCGGGCCCACGACCCTGTGGCGGCCGGAGGACCTGACCCCGGGGCCCGTGGCAGCGGGGCGACGCCGCGGCCCCGTCGACCACCGAGTTCACCGAACCGCCCCACTGCGGCCGCACGCCGACCACCGACTCCGGCTGGGATGAGGTCGCGCCCGAGCGATTCCCCACCTGCGGACCACCACCCCCGCGAGACCGACGGAGGCACGACATGGGCACGATCACGACCGACGACGGCACCGAGATCTTCTACAAGGACTGGGGCTCCGGTCAGCCGATCGTCTTCAGCCACGGCTGGCCGCTGTCGGCCGACGACTGGGACGCGCAGATGATGTTCTTCCTGGCCCAGGGCTACCGGGTCATCGCGCACGACCGGCGCGGGCACGGCCGCTCGACCCAGACCGGCGACGGCCACGACATGGACCACTACGCCGACGACCTGGCCGCGCTGACGGTGCACCTCGACCTGCACGACGCCGTGCACGTCGGCCACTCGACCGGCGGCGGCGAGGTCGCGCGCTACCTCGGCCGGCACGGTGAGGAGCGCGTCGCCAAGGCCGTGCTGATCAGCGCGGTGCCGCCGCTCATGGTGCGGACCGACGCCAACCCCGGCGGCCTGCCGAAGAGCGTGTTCGACGACATCCAGACCCAGGTCGCCACCAACCGGTCCCGGTTCTACCGCGACCTGCCGTCGGGGCCGTTCTACGGGTTCAACCGGCCGGGCGCCGAACCGTCGGAGGCGATCATCGCCAACTGGTGGCGCCAGGGGATGATGGGCGGCGCGAAGGCCCACCACGACGGCGTCGTCGCCTTCTCCCAGACCGACTTCACCGACGACCTGCGCAAGATCACGGTGCCGGTCCTCGTGATGCACGGCGACGACGACCAGGTCGTGCCGTACGAGAACTCGGGGCCGCGGTCCGCGGAGCTCCTCCAGAACGCGACGCTGAAGACCTACGCCGGCTTCCCGCACGGCATGCCGACGACGCAGGCCGAGACCATCAACGCCGACCTGCTCGAGTTCATCCGCTCCTGACCCCGTCGCCGTTCCGGGCTGGTCTCCCCACCCGCTCCCGGCCACGGGAGCGGGTGGGAAGACCAGCCCCGGTCGCGGTGTTCAGCCTCTCGCCCGACACAGAGGGAGGCACACGTGACCACCGAGACCGCGATCCTCGCCGGCGGCTGCTTCTGGGGTGCGCAGGACCTGCTGCGCAAGCGCCCGGGGGTGCTCTCGAGCCGCGTCGGGTACTCCGGCGGCGACACCCCGAACGCCACGTACCGCGACCACGGCGACCACGCCGAGGCGGTCGAGATCGTCTTCGACCCCGACGTCATCTCGTTCCGGGAGCTCCTGGAGTTCTTCTTCCAGATCCACGACCCGACGACGGTGGACCGGCAGGGCAACGACGTGGGCCGGAGCTACCGCTCGGCGATCTTCTACACGAGCGAGGAGCAGCGCCAGGTCGCCCTCGACACGATCGCCGACGTCGACGCCTCGGGCCTGTGGCCCGGGAAGGTCGTGACGGAGGTGTCGCCGGCCGGCCCGTTCTGGGAGGCCGAGGAGGAGCACCAGGACTACCTGCAGAAGTACCCGTGGGGCTACACCTGCCACTACGTGCGGCCCGACTGGGTGCTCCCGCGCCGGGAGGCGCAGACCGCTCGATGACGTGAGGTCCCGGCCGGCCCGCCTCACCCGGTGCACCGCCCGCGCACCGGGTCAGCGACGCGACCGGCGAGAGGGGTGGACGTCCCGCCGGGGCGTCCACCCCTGCCGGACCGGGCTCCCGATGGTCTGGCGCTCACGAGTCGACGCAGCCGGGTGCCGCTCCTGTGCCGCAGGTCGTCCCGCTCGAGTCATGCGGCAGGTGACGGCGGCTCGGGTAGGTCCCAGACCCCTCCGAACTCATCAGCGATCAACCGCCAGACCAGTCGACGACCGTCCTCGAGCGACTCGAGCCCGTCGGCCTGAGGCCGGAAGACGACGAACTCGTGAGGGATGACCCTGCCGACCCGGTCTCGCCGACCATCAGGATCCGGGAAACGCAGCGCCACCATCTCGGGCTGCGCCGACGTCTCGGCGACGCGGCGCCAGGCCTCTGGTTTGTCCTCGACACCTGAGAAGGCTGCGTCGTAGACCGGAAGGGGATCGACGTACCCCCCACGACGGAGGAATCGAAAACCCCACGTCCGCCCACGAGTGGCCCAGATGAGCCTCATCTACGGCTCCTGAGGAGGATCTGCTCCTCTTCGCCCTTCTCCAGATCCATCCGGAAACCGGTCAGGGTGGCTCTCAGGTAGTCCCGTTCGGCCAGGGCTTCGGCGTTCGCCTCTCGGAGCTTCTCCCCGACCAGTCTGACCAGGTCGTCCACGCCCGGACCGACGATCCTCACCAGATGCCCCAGCGGGCCGGGCAGTTTGCTCATGCGTCCGGTCAGCACGCGCGCCAGCGGCCCGACGCCGCGCAGCAGCGTCTCGACCACCCTGGCGGGGAGCCGCTTGGCCTGGGCCCACCGGACATGTCGCTCGAACGGGAGCATGGCCGCCAGAGGAAGCACCAACTCCAGACCAACCCGCTCGGTCACCTTGATCTCGCCTGCGTCGAACTTCGCCGACGACAGCAGGATGAAGTCCTCCCCCACCGACAACGCGTCACTGGCTTCCACCAGTCCTGCGATCACCTTGCGCAGTTCGTCGATGTCGTCGGACGCCTTCTCGATGAGGAGGTCCCTGAACCCGAACACATCGAGATCCGGCAGCAGATCGGACTTCGACAGCGCCATGATCCAGATGCGCGGGAACTCGACGAGGGGCTTCTCGTCCTCCAGCAGGTCGTCCTTGAGTGACAGGAGTCCGTTGCGGAAGTTGGCCAGCAACGACTTCAGGTACCGCTCCTCCTCGCCGGAGTTGTCCACCAACCGCTGCGCGTCCACCAGCAACAGGGCGACGTCGGAGACCAGCAGCGACCTGAACGTGTCGACCCTGCGCTGGGCCTCCTCCGACCCGCTGACGTCCTGCTCGAACCAGTCCCCCGGGTAGTCGTGCCACACGAGGCGCAGCGCGTCGAAGGGCCTGGCCTTCGACGCCTTGACGTCGGACCCCTCCTTCAGCCTCACCGAGAAGGAGTAGGACGTGGCCGTGAAGCGGGTGGCGAGGGGCAGCCGCGCCGAATCCCTCATGCCGAGGTAGTTCCGATGCAGCCGAGCTCCCTGACCGATGTCGTCCGCCACGACGTGGAAGAGACCGTTCTTCAGGTACTGAGGCTCCTGCGTGGCTCCGTAGAACGAGGAGAGCAGGACGGTCTTGCCACTGCCGCTCTCGCCGAAGACTGCAATGTGTTGCTCCAGCGCTGCGCTCAGTCGCATGCGAGGAGCCTAGGCGTCGCCCGGATGGATCATGTCGCACGGCACCGATCCGACGGTCGGCGTGCGCAGTCGCGGTGGCGGTGGTGAACGCCTCGTCGACCGGAGCCTGCGGCCGATCCCACGGCCGGACACGTCCGCCGCCGCGCGGGCCATAACCTCACCTGCATGCGTGCCGTGCAGATCACCCGCTTCGGCGGCCCCGAGGTCCTCGACGTCGTCGACCTCCCCGACCCCGTCCCCGGCGACGGCCAGCAGCTCTACGAGGTGAGCGCGGCCGGCGTGAACTACGCCGACACCCACCAGACCGAGGACAGCTACCTCGCCCCGCAGACGCTGCCGCTCATCCCGGGCGCGGAGTTCGTCGGCCGGCCGGTCGGCGGCGGCGAGCGCGTCGTCGGCCTGCTCGACGGCGGCGGCTACGCGGAGAAGGTCGTCGCCGACCCGCGGCTCACCTGGCCGGTGCCCGACGCCGTCACCGACGAGCAGGCCCTCGCCCTCGTGCTGCAGGGCACCACCGCCTGGCACCTGCTGCGCACCAGTGCGCACCTTGCCGCGGGCGAGTCGGTCGTCGTCATCGCCGGCGCCGGCGGGGTCGGCTCGCTGGCCGTCCAGCTGGCCAAGCGGTGGGGCGCCGGGCGGGTCGTCGCGACCGCCTCCAGCCCGGAGAAGCGGGCGCTGGCCGAGGAGCTCGGCGCCGACGCCACCGTCGACCCGGCGCTGGCCGACGACGACCCGAAGACGTTCACCGCCGCGCTGCGGGAGGCCAACGGCGGCAAGCGGGTCGACGTCGTCCTGGAGATGACCGGCGGCAACGTCTTCGACGGCTCGTTCTCCGCGCTGGCGCCGTTCGGCCGGCTCGTGGCCTACGGCATGGCCGGCCGCCGCCCGCCGAAGCCGGTGCAGGCGCCGTCGCTCATGGGCACCAGCCGCGCGGTCGTCGGCTTCTGGCTGGCGCACTGCTTCAGCCGCCCGGCCATGCTCGACGACGCCATGACCGAGCTGCTCCAGCTCACCGCCGACGGGGCGCTCAAGCCGGTCGGCGGCGGCCGCTACCCGCTGACCGCCGTCCGCGAGGCGCACCAGGACATCCTGTCCCGCCGCACCGCCGGCAAGCTCGTCCTCGACCCGACCGAGTAGGGCCCCGGGCCGGGGAGGGTGCCCTCCCCGGCCCGGTCCGTCAGAAGAGGCGCTGCAGGCGCCAGGCCGCGAGACCCAGCCCGCAGGCCAGCAGCAGCGTGGCGACGCGGACGAACCAGTACGAGACGTCCCGCGGCTCGGTGGTGTAGCCGATCTGGCTGCCGAGGTCGTCGTAGACCGCCTCGAGCTCGGCGCGGCTGCGCGCCTCGTTGTACTGCCCGCCGGTCTCGTCGGCGATCTGCCGCAGCGCGTCGCGGTCGATCGGCACCGGCGTCACCTCGCCGCCGATCTCGATCGAGCCGTAGTCGGTGCCGAACGCGATCGTCGACACCGGCACCTCGGCCGCCTGCGCCGCCGCGATGGCCTGCGTGTTCTCCCGGCCCACGGTGTTGTAGCCGTCGGACAGCAGCAGGATCCGCGACGGCGGCAGCTGCTCGGGGTCCTCGACGTCGAGCGTCGACTGGAACGTGGTGATCGTGGTCAGCGAGGTGAAGATCGCCTCGCCGATCGCCGTCGCCTCCGACAGCTCCAGGTTCTGGATCGCGCCGCGCACCTGCTCGCGGTCGGTGGTCGGTGCCACCAGCGTCGAGGCGGTGCCGGAGAACGACACCAGCCCCAGGTTGATCCGCTCCGGGAGGATGTCGACGAAGTCGCTGGCGGCGTCCTTCATCGCCTCGAACCTGCTGGGCTCGATGTCCTCGGCCTGCATCGACAGCGAGACGTCCAGCGCGAGGACGACGGTCGCGGTCTCCCGCGGCACCCGGACCTCGGTGCTCGGCTGCGCCAGCGACAGCACCAGCCCCAGCAGCGCGGTCAGCGTCAGGCCGAACGCGACGTGCCGCACCCAGCCGGCCCGCTTCGGCAGCAGGCTCTGCGCCAGCCCGGTCTGGGAGAACCGCGCCGCGTACACCCGGCGGCGCAGCTGGCGGACGACGTAGAGGACCGCCAGCGCGACGACGGGGACGAGCGCGATCAGCCACAGCGGTGACTGGAAACTCACGGGCGGGCCTCTCTCGTGGTGCGGGGGGAGCTCACCGGGACGCCCCGCCGCTGCCGGCGCGCCGCCGGTCGGCGACGAACCGGACGACGTCCATCACCCAGTCGCGGTCGGTGCGCAGCTGCAGGTGCCCGGCCCCGGCGCGGCGCAGCGAGGCGGCGATCGCCCGCCGCTGCTCGGCCGCGGCCTCGGCGAAGCGGGCGCGGAAGCGCGGGTCGCCGGTGGGCACCTCGAGCGTCTGCCCGGTCTCCGGGTCGACGACGGTCAGCGGGCCGACGTCGGGCAGCTCCAGCTCGCGCGGGTCGACCACCTCGATGGCCAGCAGCTCGTGCCGGGCGCCCAGACCCCGCAGCGGGCGCTCCCAGTCCAGGTCGCCGAGGAAGTCGGAGACGACGACCACCAGCCCGCGGCGGCGCGGCGGGCGGCGCAGCGTCTCCAGCGCGGCGGCCAGGTCGCCGCGGCGGCCGGTCGTGGCCCGCGGGGTGGCGACGACGGCGCGCAGCAGCCGGTCGGCGGCCAGCCGCCCCGCCTGCGCCGGGTACCGGTCGACCCGCTCGCCGGTGGTGACGACGGCGCCGAGCCGGTTGCCGCCGCGCACCGTGAGGTGGCTGACCGCGGCGAGCCCGGCGATCGCGAGGTCCCGCTTGTCGCAGTTGCCGGTGCCGAAGTCGAGGCTGGCCGAGAGGTCGACCACCGCCCACGTCTCCAGCTCGCGGTCGGCGACCGTCTCGCGGACGTGCGGCACCTGCGTGCGGGCGGTCACCGGCCAGTCCATGCGCCGGACGTCGTCGCCGGGGTGGTAGGTCCGGGAGTCGCCGGCCTCGCTGCCGGAGCCGGGCACCAGACCGAGGTGGTCGCCCTGCAGCAGCCCGTCCAGGCGCCGGCGGACGGTGAGCTCCAGCCGCTGCAGCAGCACGTCGGCCGGGCCCTCGCCGAAGTGCGGCAGGTCGCCGTCGGGGTCGGCCGTCGCGACGGCAGGGGCGCCGGCGTCGGGCTCGTCGGCGGGCGCGGCCGGGTCCTCCCCGGTCCGCGCCCGGCCGCGCCGCAGTCTCACGCCTGCGGGGTCCCCGGGACGTGCCCGTTGCCGCCGGGAGCCTGGGGCGCCTGGCCGTTGCCGGTCCGGGCCTGCGGGGGCTGGCCGTTGGGGACCGGGCCGCCGGGCTGGGGCTGCGGGGCGGGCGGGAAGCCGGGCCCGTAGGGGCCCTGCGGACCGGCCGGTGGCGGGCCGTACTGCGGCGCCCCCGGCGGCGGCACCTGCGGCCCGCCCGGCGCGGCCGGGCCGAAGCCGCCGGCCCGCTGCCGCGGGGTGACCTGGGGCAGCGGCACCGTCTGCAGGATCCGCTTGACCACGTGGTCGGCGGGCACGCCGTCGGCCAGCGCGTCGTAGGACAGCACCAGCCGGTGGCGCAGCACGTCGGTGGTGACGTCGAGGACGTCCTGCGGCAGCACGTAGTCGCGGCCGCGGACCAGGGCCAGCGCCCGGCTGGCGGCGATCAGGCCGAGCGAGGCGCGCGGGCTCGCGCCGTAGGAGACCCACGAGGCGACGTCGTCCATGCCGTGCTCGCGCGGCTGCCGGGTGGCGACGACGAGCCGGACGACGTAGTCGACCAGCGCGTGGTGCACGAACACCTGCGAGGCGGTGCGCTGCATCCGGCGCAGGTCCTCGGGGCCGAGGACGGTCTCGGGCACCGGCGGGTTCGCGCCCATCCGGTAGATGATCTCGCGCTCCTCCTCCGGCGTCGGGTAGTCGACGAGCACCTTCATGAGGAAGCGGTCGCGCTGGGCCTCGGGCAGCGGGTAGACGCCCTCGGACTCGATCGGGTTCTGCGTGGCCAGCACGAGGAACGGGTCGGGCAGCGGGTGGGTGACGCCGCCGATGGAGACCTGCCGCTCGGCCATGACCTCCAGCAGCGCCGACTGCACCTTCGCCGGCGCGCGGTTGATCTCGTCGGTCAGGACGAAGTTGGCGAACACCGGGCCGAGCTCGGTGTCGAAGGCGTCCTGCCCGGCCTTGTAGATGCGGGTGCCGAGGATGTCGGCCGGCACCAGGTCGGGGGTGAACTGCAGGCGGGCGAACTTCCCGCCGACGACGGTGGCCAGCGTCTCGACGGCGAGGGTCTTCGCGACGCCGGGCACGCCCTCGAGCAGCACGTGGCCGCGGGCGAGCAGGGCCACCAGCATCCGCTCGACCAGCCGGTCCTGGCCGACGATGACCCGCTTGATCTCGAACAGCGCGCGCTCCAGCAGCGCGGCGTCCACCGAGGGCGGGACCGGTGCGCCGGCGGGCTTCTCGAGCGGGGTGCTGGCGGCGGTGGTCACAGGGCTCCCTGTCGTGCCGGTCCGCGGCCTCCGGACGCGTCACGGGAGCGACACGGGGGCCGGTGACGGGGCCTCTCGCCCGTCCCACGAGCCAGTGTCCTACACGCGGCCGGGAGTCCGACCGCCGTGCGCGCTGGCACGCCGGGCGCCCGTCCCGGGGTGCTCCGCGCGACGCGCCGGGCGACGCGCCGATCGGATGACGAAGGCCGCGGCGCGCCGGGTCTTCCCCCTGCCCCGCCGGGGCCCCTGCTGCTAGCGTGGCCCCTGCGTCGGGCAGCTCCCCCCGTGGCTGCCCGACGCCCCGAACTCTCGCCCCGCCCGCTCCCCGTGGCCTCCCCGCAGGGTCCCTCCGCGAGCCTGCGAGCGGCGGGGGCAGCGAGGTCCTCCCTCAGGCGGTCGGCCGCACGGCTCCGAAGTAGTCGCTGCCGTACCACATCGACGACACCCGGACGACGTCCCCGCTCTGCGGCGCCTGCACCACCTTGCCGTCGCCGATGTAGAGCGCCACGTGGTAGATGTCCAGGTACGAGCTGCCGTTGGCCCAGAAGACCAGGTCACCGGCGCGCAGGTCCGCCCGGGCGACGGTCTTGCCGCGGTTGAGCCACCACTGGTCGCGGCTGGTGCCGCCGATCCGGATGCCGGCCTGGGCGTAGGCGTACTCGGTCAGCCCCGAGCAGTCGAAGCCGTAGACCCGGGTGTCCGGCGGGATGCCGTAGGACGGGCCGTTGGCGCCGCCACCGCCCCAGCTGTAGGGCAGGCCGCGCTGCGACAGCGCCGCGTCGACGGCCGTCTGCACCGCCGAGCCGGAGGGCGCGCCGGCCGTCGTGGTGGCCGGTGGCGTCGGGTTGCTGCTCGACGACCCGCCCGACGACCCGCCCGACGACGACCCGCCCGACGGCGGGCGGCCCGAGGACGAGCCCGACGACGACGAGGACGACGACGACGAGGAGGAGGACGAGGAGGAGGACGAGCTGCCGGCCGGGCCGCGCGACGGCGCGGCCTGGCTCGCCGAGGCGGCCGCCGCCTGGCGGGCGGCCTGGGCGGACGCGGCCGCGGCGGCGGCCTCGGCGGCGTCCTGCTCCGCCTGCATGCCGGCGACCTGCTGCCCGGCGGCCTCGGCCTGCGCGGCGACGGCGTCGCGCTGCTCGGCGAGCGCGGCGCTCTGCTCGCGGGAGGCGGTCTCCTGGGCCTGCGCGCCGGCCAGCGCCCGGGCGGCCTGCTCCTGCAGGGTCTCGGCCTGCACGGACGCCGTCTGCGCCTGCTGCTGGGCCTGGGTGGCCTGCTCCTGCAGCACGGTCAGCTCGCCGACGACGTCGACGCGGTGGGTGCCGGCCGCCTCGAGTAGCGCGGCGCGCTCGACCAGCTGGGCGGGGCCGGCGGCGGAGAGCAGCGCGGTGGCGCCGGGCGCGGTGCTGCCCTGCATGTAGACCGTGCGGGCGTGGCGGGCGACCTGCGTGCGGCCCTCGGCGAGGTCGGCGTCGGCCTGCGCGGCGGCGGCCGTGGCGGCGTCGGCGGCCGTGCGGGCGGCCTCGTAGGCGGCCTGCGTCTCCTCGTAGTCCTGCAGCGCGATCTGCGCGGCCTGGTGCGCCTCCGCGGCGGCGGCCTCGGCCTGGGCCAGCTGGGCGCTGAGCACGCCGACCTGCGCGGCGGCCGCGTCGCGGGCGGCCTCGGCGGCGGCGATCTCGGCGTCGCTCGGCGCGGCCGACGCGGTGCCCGGCGTCAGCCCGAGGACGACCAGCCCGGCGACCGCCGTGCCCGCCGCCCGGACCGCCCAGCGGTGATGTCGCGTGCGCGTACCCGTACCCACGTGCCGACCCCTCCCGGTGCGCCGGCGTCGCAGGCCGGGCGCTGGTCTCCGGGCGCCCGTGCGGGCGCCACCCGGACCGGTTGTCGACCGGTCCGGGTGACCTCCGGAGGGGCAGGCGGGCGGATCTCCCCCCTAGGGGGGAGCGCGCTAGTTCACCTGGCGGCCGCCGGTCCCCGACCAGAACGGCTCGCGCAGCTTGAACTTCTGGATCTTGCCGGTGGCGGTGCGGGCCAGCTCGTCGCGGAACTCGACCCGCTTGGGCGCCTTGTAGCCGGCCAGCCGGGACCGGCAGTGGGCGATGATCTCCGCCTCGGTCGCCGTCTCGCCCTCGGCGAGCACCACCAGCGCGGTCACCAGCTCGCCCCACTTGTCGTCCGGGATGCCGATGACGGCGACCTCGGCGACGGCGGGGTGGCTGAAGACGGCGTCCTCGACCTCGATCGAGGAGACGTTCTCACCGCCGGTGATGATCACGTCCTTCTTGCGGTCGGAGATCGTCAGGTAGCCGCCGTCGTCGAGGCTGCCGCCGTCGCCGGTGTGGAACCAGCCGCCCTCCAGTGCCTCGGCGGAGGCGTCGGGGTTCTCCCAGTAGCCGGCGAGCACGGTGTTGCCCTGCGCCAGCACCTCCCCGGACTCGCTCACCGCGATGCGGGTGCCGATCGCCGGCACGCCGGCGCGCGACAGCCGCCTGGCGCGCTCCTCGGGGTCGAGCTCGTCGTACTCGGCGCGCGGCCGGTTGATCGTGAGCAGCGGCGCGGTCTCGGTGAGGCCGTAGATCTGGTTGAACTCCCAGCCGAGCTCGGCCTCGACCCGGGCGATCGTCCGCGACGGCGGCGGCGCCCCGGCGACGACGATGCGCACCCGGTCGCGGCCGGGGACCTCGCCGTCCCACTCGGCGGCGGCGTCGAGGACGGCGTTCCACACCGCCGGCGCGCCGGACATCATCGTGACGCCGTGCCGCTCGACCCGGCGCAGGATCTCCGCGCCGTCCACCTTGCGCAGCACCACCTGGCGGGCGCCGACGCCGGCCATCGTGTACGGCAGGCCCCAGCCGTTGCAGTGGAACATCGGCAGCGTGTGCATGTAGACGTCGCGGTCGCCGACCTGCATGTGCATGCCGAAGGTGACCGCGTTGACCCAGATGTTCCGGTGGGTCATCTGCACGCCCTTGGGCCGCGCCGTCGTCCCGCTCGTGTAGTTGATCGTGGCGGTGGCGTCCTCGTCGGGCTCGCTCCACGGCCGCGGCTCGGCGTCGGAGGCCAGCAGCTGCTCGTACTCCTCGCCGGTGGTGAACCGGTGCTCGGCCTCGACGCCCTTGAGGCTCGCCTCCAGCTCGGGGTCGACCAGCAGCACGCGCGCGCCGCAGTGCCCGACGATGTAGGAGACCTCCTCGGGGTTGAGCCGGAAGTTGACCGGCACCGCCACGCGCCCCGACGACGGGACGGCGAGCAGCACCTCGAGCAGCCGGGCGGCGTTGTGGCTGACGACCGCGATCCGCTCGCCCTCCCCCACGCCGAGCGCGTCGAGGCCGGCCTGCAGCGCGCGGCCGCGGCGGGCCACCTCGCGCCAGCTCACCTCGCCCACCGACGGGGCGGGCTGGTCCGGTTCGTCCACGACGCCGACGCGGTCGCCGTAGACCAGCTCGGCGCGGTCGAGGAAGTCGCGGGTGGTGAGGGGCACGCGCATGCCGGGCTCCCGGTGGCCAGGGCTGCCGGCGCGCCGGTCAGCCGCTCGACGTGGTCGGGGTCACGCTAGCCGCTGACGAGCAGCAGCCACCCGGCCGCGACCGTGCCGAGGGTGGCGGCCACCGCGCGGACGGTGTCCGCCCGCAGCAGCCGGCCGAACGCGCCGGCGTCGAACCCCTCGCCCAGCCGCCGGTGCAGCGGCACGGCGAGCAGCGCGGTGACGCCGAGGACGACGGCCAGGCAGGCGCCGCCCGCGAGCACCGGCAGGAGCGGGACGCCGTCGGGCCGGGCGGCCAGCAGCCACAGCGTGGTGACGCCCTGCCCGGCGAACAGCGGGCCCACGACCCGGGACACCCGCCGCTGGTGCGCCTGCTCGTAGGCCGGGAACGCCGCGGCCGGGACCTGCGCGAACTGCGGGTAGACCAGTGCCCGCACGGTCCACTGGAAGCCGGCGTAGGCCGCCGTCAGCGCCAGGTGGACGACGAGCAGGGTCACCGCGTCCGCAGGACGCGCGCCCGCCGCGGCAGCTCGTCGAGCGCCGGCGCCCGGTGGCGCGCCCGCGGTCGGGCCCGGGTCACGCCGTCCCCAGCAGCCGCGGCAGCGCCGTCGAGATGGGCTCGCGGACGACGAGGTCGGCCAGCCCGTCGTAGGGCGTGGGCTCGGCGTTGACGATGACCACCCGCGCGCCGTGCGCGGCGGCGATCTCGACCAGCCCGGCCACCGGGTACACGACCAGCGAGGTGCCGACGGCGAGGAAGACGTCGCAGTCCGCGGCGGCGGCGGCGGCGGCGTCGAGGACCCGCTCGTCCAGGGCCTGCCCGAAGCTCACCGTCGCGGACTTGAGGATGCCGCCGCAGACGGTGCAGGCCGGGTCGGGGTCGCCGGCGTCGATGCGGGCCAGCGCCTCGTCCATCGACGTCCGGTCCCCGCACGACAGGCACTCGACCGCGTGCACCGTGCCGTGCAGCTCGAGCACCGCCCGCGGCGAGGACCCGGCGGCCTGGTGCAGCCCGTCGACGTTCTGGGTGAGCAGCGCCCGCAGCCGGCCCTGCCGCTCCAGGTCGGCCAGCGCCCGGTGCCCGGCGTTCGGGGCGATGGTGGCCGCCCGCACGTCCGCGCGCATGCGCCACGCCTTGCGCCGGATCTCCGGGTCGGCGACGTAGTAGGACAGCGTCACGAGCTTCTCGGCGTCCGGGTCGCGGGTCCACACGCCGTTGGGGCCGCGGTAGTCGGGGATGCCGCTGTCGGTGGAGATCCCGGCGCCGGTCAGGACGGTCACCCGCCGGGCCTGCGCCAGCCAGGCGGGCATCGGGTCGGGGACGGCGCCGGTCACGCGCCCCACGGTAGGTCGCCGGGGGAGCGACGTCACCGGGGAAGGGAAGGGTCGCCTCACCAGTGCGTCTCCGCAGGCGGCTGGGATGATGGGGGGTGGCATTCAAGCCCGATGGACTCTCGAGGGTGAGGCGCAAGCAGTGGCAGCCAGCAAGGACAGCTTCGGAGCCCGGTCGACGCTCAGCGTCGACGGCACCGACTACGACATCTACCGGCTCGACGCGGTCGAGGGCGCAGACCGGCTCCCCTTCAGCCTGAAGGTCCTCCTCGAGAACCTGCTGCGCACCGAGGACGGCGCGGACATCACCGCCGACCACATCCGGGCGCTGGCGAACTGGGACCCCTCGGCCGAGCCCGACCAGGAGATCCAGTTCACCCCGGCCCGCGTGGTCATGCAGGACTTCACCGGCGTCCCCTGCATCGTCGACCTCGCCACCATGCGCGAGGCCATGGCGGAGCTCGGCGGCGACCCGAACAAGATCAACCCGCTCGCCCCGGCCGAGCTGGTCATCGACCACTCGGTCATCGCCGACGTCTTCGGCACCCCGGACTCGTTCGAGCGCAACGTCGAGATCGAGTACCAGCGCAACGGCGAGCGCTACCAGTTCCTGCGCTGGGGCCAGGGCGCCTTCGACGACTTCAAGGTCGTCCCCCCGGGCATGGGCATCGTCCACCAGGTCAACATCGAGCACCTGGCCCGCGTGGTGTTCCCGCGGCAGGAGGGCGACCGCGTCGTCGCCTACCCCGACACCTGCGTGGGCACCGACTCGCACACCACGATGGTCAACGGCCTGGGCGTGCTGGGCTGGGGCGTCGGCGGCATCGAGGCCGAGGCCGCGATGCTCGGCCAGCCGGTCTCGATGCTCATCCCGCGCGTGGTCGGCTTCAAGCTGACCGGCGAGCTGCCCGAGGGCTCCACCGCCACCGACCTGGTCCTGACGATCACCGAGATGCTGCGCCGGCACGGCGTCGTCGGGAAGTTCGTCGAGTTCTACGGCGAGGGCGTCTCCGCGGTGCCGCTGGCCAACCGCGCCACGATCGGCAACATGAGCCCGGAGTTCGGCTCGACCGCGGCGATGTTCCCCATCGACGAGGAGACCATCGCCTACCTGCGGCTCACCGGCCGCTCGGCCGAGCAGGTCGCCCTGGTCGAGGCCTACGCCAAGGAGCAGGGCCTCTGGCACGACCCGTCGCGCGAGCCGGCCTTCTCCGAGTACCTCGAGCTGGACCTGTCCACGGTCGTCCCCTCGATCGCCGGCCCGAAGCGGCCGCAGGACCGCGTCGCGCTGTCGGACGCCAAGGCCTCCTTCCGCGCCGCGCTGCCGGACTACGTCGCCGACGACCAGACCGGCGGCGACGACCGCAAGCCCGGCGTCCCGCAGAACGAGCAGCCCTACGGCGTGGTGTCCGCGGCCGACGAGGCCTCGGCCGAGTCGTTCCCGGCGTCGGACCCGGTGAGCCCCTTCGCCCACGGCAACGGCGAGGACGGCAAGCCGCACCCGTACCTGCCCGGCGAGTCGCTGCCCGACCGGCCGAACAAGCCGACCAGGGTGGTGCTCGAGGACGGCACCGAGACCTTCGTCGACCACGGCCACGTCGTGATCGCCGCGATCACCTCCTGCACCAACACCTCCAACCCGCAGGTGATGCTCGGGGCGGCGCTGCTGGCGAGGAAGGCCGTCGAGGCGGGCCTGCAGACCAAGCCGTGGGTCAAGACGACGCTGGCGCCCGGCTCGAAGGTCGTCACCGACTACTACGAGAAGTCCGGCCTCACCCCGTACCTGGAGAAGCTCGGCTTCTTCCTGGTCGGCTACGGCTGCACCACCTGCATCGGCAACTCCGGCCCGCTGCCGGAGCCGGTGTCGGCCGCGGTCAACGAGGCCGACCTCGCCGTCGTCTCGGTGCTGTCGGGCAACCGGAACTTCGAGGGCCGGATCAACCCCGACGTCAAGATGAACTACCTGGCCAGCCCGCCGCTGGTCATCGCCTACGCGCTGGCCGGCTCGATGGACGTCGACATCACGTCCGAGCCGCTGGGCAAGGGCAAGGACGGCCAGGACGTGTACCTGCGCGACATCTGGCCCTCGCCGGCCGAGGTGCAGCGGGTCATCGACGAGGCGGTCTCGGCCGAGCAGTTCGGCCGCAGCTACGAGGACGTCTTCGCCGGCACCGAGCAGTGGCAGAACCTGCCCACGCCCACCGGTGACACGTTCTCGTGGGACGCCGGGAGCACCTACGTCCGCAAGCCCCCGTACTTCGAGGGCATGCAGGACCGGCCGGCCCCGGTCCAGGACATCACCGGCGCCCGGACGCTGGCGGTGCTCGGCGACTCGGTGACCACCGACCACATCTCGCCCGCGGGGTCGATCAAGGCCGACAGCCCGGCCGGGAAGTACCTGCGCGAGCACGGCGTGGAGCGGCGCGACTTCAACTCCTACGGCTCCCGCCGCGGGAACCACGAGGTCATGATCCGCGGCACCTTCGCCAACATCCGGCTGCGCAACCAGCTGGTGCCCGGCACCGAGGGCGGCGTGACCAAGAACCACCTGACCGGCGAGACGACGACGATCTACGACGCCTCCGTCGCCTACCAGGAGGCCGGCATCCCGCTGGTCGTGCTGGCCGGCAAGGAGTACGGCTCCGGCTCGTCGCGCGACTGGGCGGCCAAGGGGACGGCGCTGCTCGGCGTCAAGGCGGTCATCGCGGAGAGCTACGAGCGGATCCACCGCTCCAACCTCATCGGCATGGGTGTGCTGCCGCTGCAGTTCCCCGAGGGCGAGGACCGCGAGTCGCTCGGCCTGACCGGCGACGAGGAGTTCACGATCACCGGGATCACCGAGCTGAACGAGGGCCGCACGCCCCGCACCGTGAAGGTGAGGGCGGGCGACGTGGAGTTCGACGCCCGCGTCCGCATCGACACCCCCGGCGAGGCGAACTACTACCGCAACGGCGGGATCATGCAGTACGTCCTCCGCTCGCTGCGCAACGCCTGATCGGAGGCTGATCCCCCGATGGACCTGGGCCTGGGCGGTCGCGGGTACCTGCTCACCGGCGCGAGCCGGGGGCTGGGCCTGGCGACCGCCCGGGCCCTCGTCGCCGACGGGGCCCGGGTCCTCGTCAGCTCCCGCTCCCCCGAGTCGGTCTCCGCGGCCGTGGCGGAGCTGGGCGACGGCGCGTCCGGGGTGGCCGCCGACCTCGCCGACCCGGGCGCCGCCGACCTGCTCGTCGGCCGCGCGCTCGAGGTGCTCGGCCGGGTCGACGGCGTGCTGGTCTCCGTCGGCGGCCCGGCGCCGGGCACGGTGCTGACGACGGCGGAGGACGACTGGCGGGCCGCCGTCGACAGCGTGCTGCTCGGCCCGCTGCGGCTGGTCCGGGCGCTGGAGCCGCACCTGTCCGCCGGGGCGGCGATCGGGTTCGTGCTGTCGACGTCGGTGCGCCAGCCGATCGGGCACCTGGCGATCTCCAACGCGCTGCGCCCGGGCCTGGCCATGACCGCGAAGGCGCTGGCCGACGAGCTCGGCCCGCGCGGGATCCGGGTGGTCGGGCTGATGCCCGGCACGATCGCCACCGACCGGATCACCGACATCGAGGCCGCCTCGGGCGACCCGGCGGCGATGCGGGCGCGCACCGAGGCCGGCATCCCGCTGCGCCGCGTCGGCGAGCCCGACGAGTTCGGCCGGGTGGCGGCCTTCCTGCTCTCCCCCGCCGCCGGCTACGTCACCGGCACGATGGTGGCGGTCGACGGCGGCGTCCTGCGCACCCCGTGAGCGACGCTCCGGTCCTCGTCGCGTGCGCGCACGGCACGCGCAACCCGACCGGGCGCCGGCTGGTCGCCGAGCTGGCCCTGGCCGCGCGCCGGCTGCGCCCGGGGCTGGTGACGACGGCCGCCTTCGTCGACGTGCAGCCGCCCACGGTGGTCGACGTCGTCGCGGGCCTCGCCGCGGAGGGGCGGCCGGCCGTCGTCGTGCCGCTGCTGCTGTCCGGCGGGTACCACGTGCACGTCGACATCGCGGGCGCCGTGGCCGCGCACGAGTCCGCCGTCGCCGCCCGCCCGCTGGGCCCCGACCCGCGGCTGGCCGACGTCCTCTCCGACCGGCTGGTGCAGGCCGGCGCCGACCCGCGCGACCCCCTCACCGCCGTGGTCCTCGCCGCCGCGGGCTCCAGTGACCCGCGGTCGGTGGCCGACGTCGAGGACACCGCCGACCTGCTGCAGCGCGCCTGGGCCGGCCCCGTCACCACCGGCTACGGCTCGGCCGCGCAGCCCCCGGTCGCCGACGCGGTCGCCGCCGCGCGGAAGGCCGGCGCCGAGCGGGTCGTCGTCGCCGCCTACCTGCTCGCGCCCGGCCACTTCCACGGCAGGCTGGCCGAGGCCGGCGCCGACGTCGTCACCGCTCCCCTGCTGCCCGACGAGCGCATCGCCGCCGTCCTGCTCGACCGCTACGACGCCGCGGTCGGGAGCCGTCAGGGCTAGGAGGGTGCCTCAGGGGCCGGTGGCGACCGGGCGGGACGGGTCGGCCGACCACTGGGACCAGGAGCCCGGCCACAGCGCCGCCTCGACGCCCGCCTCGGCGAGCGCCGCCACCTCGTGCGCGGCGGTCACGCCCGAGCCGCAGTAGACGCCGACCGCCGTCCCCGGCCGGACGCCGAGCGCGGCGAACCGCTCGGCCAGGTCGGTCCGGAACCGGCCGTCCGCCCGCAGGTTCTCCCCCGTCGGCGCGCTCACCGCGCCCGGCACGTGCCCGGCCCGCGGGTCCACCGGCTCGCGCTCGCCGCGGTAGCGCTCGCCGGCCCGCGCGTCGAGCAGCACCCCGCCGCGCGCGGGCAGCGCCGCGGCCTCGTCGGCGGTGAGGGTCGGCATGCGGCCGCCGGTCAGCACGACGTCGCCGGGTTCGGGGACGACGTCGCCGGTCTCCAGCTCCCCGCCGGCCGCGACCCAGGCGTCCAGGCCGCCGTCGAGCAGCCGGACGTCGGTCAGCCCGCCCCAGCGCAGCAGCCACCACGCCCGCGCGGCGGCCTGTCCGCCGGTGGCGTCGTAGGCGACGACGGCGTCGCCGGACCGGATGCCCCACCGCCGGGCCGCGGCCTGCAGGGCCGCAGGCGACGGCAGGGGGTGCCGGCCCCCGGCGGCCGACGGCGGTGCGGCGAGCTCGGTCTCCAGGTCGACGAACACCGCGCCCGGGAGGTGGCCGGCCAGGTACCGCTCCCGGCCGTGCGGGTCGCCCAGCGCC
Organism: Geodermatophilus sp. SYSU D00698; assembly: GCF_054050335.1. Classification (NCBI taxonomy): domain Bacteria; kingdom Bacillati; phylum Actinomycetota; class Actinomycetes; order Geodermatophilales; family Geodermatophilaceae; genus Geodermatophilus; species Geodermatophilus sp. SYSU D00698. The sequence continues at coordinate 60,075 of NZ_JBJGZD010000006.1, read as the reverse complement.
CAGCGGACGTCGAGCAGCACCGGCCGCCGCCCCGCCGGGAGGTCCGGCCCCGCCGGGAGGTCCGGCCCCGCCGGGAGGTCACGTCCCGCCAGGAGGTCCGCGGCCGCCACCAGCACGCTCACCGGGCGGTGGCGAGCAGCCCGCGCAGCTCCTGGGTCAGCGCGTCCCGGGCGTCGCGGCGGCCCAGCCACGCGGCCGGCGTCGCCTGGAACAGCGTGGTCTTCCAGCGTCCGCCGCCCTCGTCGACGGCGACCAGCGTGTGGATGCTGTGCAGCCCCGGGTCCACGTCGTCCTCCCCCGGCGGGATCATCCCGGCGTGCGCGTGCAGGACGGCCACGCCGTCAGTGACCGCGCGCACCGAGCGGACCACGGCCACGTAGGTCGCCGTCGGGTGGCTGCCGAACACCCGCCGCAGGTCCGAGGCGATCGACAGCCGGCCGCTCACCGACGTCCCGTCGTAGCCGATCATGTCGCCGTCGTCGGCGAAGACCGCGGCCACCGCCGCGCCGCTGCGCCGGTTCCAGCCGTCGACGAAGTCGGCGTAGAGGGCGCGGATCTGGGCGTCGTACGGGTGCGCGGACGTCACGGAGCTCCTCCTGGTGCAGCTGGGGCAGGAGGAACGCTAGTTGCTACGCCGCGCCGACCGTCCGACGCTCGCCGTCGGCGAACTGGGTCCGGTAGAGGTCGGCGTAGCGGCCCCCGAGCGCCAGCAACTCCTCGTGAGTGCCCGACTCCACGATGCGACCGTCGTCGACCACGAGGATCTGGTCGGCGCTGCGGATCGTGGACAGCCGGTGCGCGATCACCAGCGACGTCCGGCCCGTCAGCGCGGTGTCCAGCGCGTGCTGCACCGCCACCTCGGACTCGCTGTCCAGGTGCGCGGTCGCCTCGTCGAGGATGACGATCCCCGGCGCCTTGAGCAGCACCCGCGCGATGGCCAGCCGCTGCTTCTCCCCGCCCGAGAGCCGGTAGCCGCGGTCGCCGACGACGGTGTCCAGGCCGTCGGGCAGCGCCGCCACGAGCGCGGCGATCCGGGCACCGGTCAGCGCCGCCCACAGCTGCTCCTCGGTGGCGTCCGGGCGGGCGTAGAGCAGGTTGGCGCGGATGGTGTCGTGGAACAGGTGCGCGTCCTGGCTGACGACCCCGATCGCGTCGCGCAGCGACGCCAGCGTCGCCTCCCGGACGTCGAGCCCGCCGACCCGCACCGCGCCCCCGGTCACGTCGTACAGCCGCGGCACCAGGTTGACGATCGTCGACTTGCCGGCACCCGAGTGCCCGACCAGCGCCACCATCTGCCCGGGCTCGACCCGGAACGACACGTCGTGCAGCACCGCCGTCGGGCCGCCGTGCTCGGGCAGCGACACGTCCTCCAGCGAGGCCAGCGACACATCGGTGGCGGCCGGGTAGCTGAAGGAGACGGCGTCGAACTCGATCGACCGGTCGCCGGCCGGCACCGGGACGGCGCCGGGCGCCTCGGCGATCATCGGCGCGAGGTCGAGCACCTCGAAGACCCGGTCGAAGCTGACCATCGCGCTCATGACGTCGACCCGGACGTTCGACAGCGCGGTCAGCGGCCCGTACAGCCGGGACAGCAGCAGCGCCAGCGCGACGACGTCGCCCGGCGACAGCGACCCGTCGAAGGCCAGCCAGCCGCCCAGGCCGTAGACCAGCGCGGTGGCCAGCGCCGCCACCAGGGTCAGCGCGGTGAAGAAGGTGCGGCCGTACATGGCCGACAGGACGCCGATGTCGCGCACCCGCGCCGCGCGGCCGCGGAAGCTCTCGGCCTCGGTGTCGGGCCGGCCGAACAGCTTGACCAGCAGCGCCCCGGCGACGTTGAACCGCTCGGTCATCGTCGCGTTCATCGACGCGTTGAGCCCGTAGGACTCCCGGGTGATCTCCTGCAGCCGCCGGCCGATCCGCCGCGCGGGCAGCACGAACAGCGGCACCATCACCAGCGAGAGCAGGGTGATCTGCCAGGACAGCGTGAACATGACACCGGCGGTGAGCACCAGGCCGATCACGTTGGACACGACGCCGGACAGCGTCGAGGTGAACGCCTGCTGCGCGCCGACGACGTCGTTGTTGAGCCGGCTGACCAGCGCACCGGTCTGGGTGCGGGTGAAGAACGCGACCGGCATCCGCTGCACGTGCTCGAACACCCGGCTGCGCAGGTCGTAGATGACGCCCTCGCCGATCCGGGCGGAGTACCAGCGGGTGGCCACCGAGATGGCGGCGTCGACCACCGCCAGGCCGGCGATGAACAGCGCGATGCGGACGATGCCGCCGGCGGTGCCGTCGAGGCGGGCGATCCGGTTGACGATGTCGCCGGCCAGCAGCGGGGTGAGCACGCCGATGACCGAGGAGCCGACCACCAGCAGCAGGAAGAACGTGAGCTCGCGGCGGTAGGGCCGGGCGACGCCGAGGATGCGGCGCACGGTGCCCTTCGGCAGCGGCCGCGAGGTGACCGACGGGTCCCGGCGGAACGAGCGCATCGCCGCCATGGAGGTCATGGGACCGCTCACGACACGACCTCCTCACGGCCGGACGGGGACCGGCCGCCGGTCCAACAGCGGCCGGTCCCCTCCTGTTCCGGATCCCTCAGCGGCGCGCGAGCCCCGCCAGTTCGGCCAGCCGCCGGGACTGCGCGGCCCGCTCGGCCGCGTCCTGCGCCTCCGGGGGGTTGCGGACGGCCGAGCGCACCAGCGCCGCGGTCTCCCGGACCGCTCCCGCCGGCGGCGCGGTGAGCGCGGCGACCAGCGTCGCCACCGCCCCGTCGAGCTCCGCGGCCGGGACGACGGCGTTCGCGATGCCCCACGCCAGCGCCTCCGCCGCCGGCACCGGCCGGCCGGTCACGCAGACCTCCATCGCCCGCGCGTAGCCCACCAGCTCCGCCAGCGTGCTCGTGCCGGTGAGGTCGGGGACGAGGCCGAGCGTCGCCTCGGGGAGCCGCAGCGACGCGTCGTCGGTCATCACCCGCAGGTCGCAGGCGAGCGCCAGCTGCGCGCCGGCGCCGATCGCGTGCCCCTGCACCGCGGCCACCGAGACGATCCCCGGCGAGCGCAGCCACCGGAAGCCGCCCTGGTACCCGCGGATCCGCTCCTGGGCGAGCTCGGCCGGCATCGTGCCCAGCTCCCCGAGCCCGCCGGGGGTCGACGGGTCGGCGCCGAACAGGCTGCGGTCCAGGCCGGCGGAGAAGGAGCGGCCGCTGCCCCGCACGACGACCACGCGCACGTCGTCGTCGAGCCTGGCGCCCACGGCCGCCAGCGCCGCCCAGGTGGCCGGCGTCTGGGCGTTGAGCTGGTCGGGTCGGTCGAGCGTGACGGTGAGGACGGCGCCGTCCCGGCTGGTGCGGACCCAGCCGTCGGCGTCGGCCGCCGTCACGCGGTCTTCTTGCTGTTCCGGTTCGCCCCGCCACGGCTGCGCAGCGTGGCACCGGACTCCGACAGGAGCCGGTGCACGAACCCGTAGGACCGGTTCGTCGAGGTGGCCAGGGAGCGGATGCTCTCCCCGCCGTCGTACCGCTTCTTCAGCTCGTCCGCCAGGGTGGTGCGGTCCCCACCGGTGATGCGCTTGCCCTTGCCGAGGTCCGTGCTCGAGTCGGCCATGACTCCCCTCCGTCGCAGCCGCCGGGACCGGCGAGGGGTGCCGGCCCGGTCGGGTGCTGGCTCGCGTGGTGCCGCCGTCCCCGTGACGCCGGCCTCCCGCACCGATGATCACCCAGCCCGCCCGGCTCGGCCACGCGAATGACAACTTCCCGGCGAGCCGTCCCGCGGCGGGCGCGGAGGGCCGGCCCGGACGGTCACCCGCCGGGCAGGTGCCCGCGCAGCCGGCGCGGGGCGCGGCTCGGCCACGCCCCGGTGAGCGCCTCCTCGAGGTCCTCGACCGACGCCGCCTCGACGTCCGCGGGCACCACCGGGTGGGTGCCGTGGCCGGCGACGGTGGAGGACGCCCGCGGCTGCGCCGCGACGAGGGCGTCCACCACGCCGGCACCGGGCAGGTCCAGCGCTGCGCCGCACGTCGTCCCGGCCGCCAGAGGCGCTACGCGAGCTCCACGAGGTCGGCGAGGTCCTCGCTCCAGGCGTCCTCGGTGCCGTCGGGCAGCAGGATGACCTTGTCCGGGTCGAGCGCGCGGACCGCGCCCTCGTCGTGCGTGACCAGCACGATGGCGCCGGTGTAGGTGCGCAGCGCGTCGAGCACCTGCTCGCGGCTGGCCGGGTCGAGGTTGTTGGTGGGCTCGTCGAGCAGCAGCACGTTGGCGCCGGAGACGACGAGCGTGGCCATCGCCAGCCGGGTCTTCTCCCCGCCGGACAGCGTGCCGGCGCGCTGGTCGGCGGCGTCGCCGGAGAAGAGGAAGGCGCCGAGGATGCGCCGCAGCTCGGTGTCGGTGCTCTGCGGTGCGGCCGCGCGCATGTTCTCCAGCAGCGAGCGGTCGTGGTCGAGCGTCTCGTGCTCCTGCGCGTAGTAGCCGATCCGCAGCCCGTGGCCCGGCAGCACCTCGCCGGTGTCGGGGACCTCGGTGCCGGCCAGCATCCGCAGCAGCGTCGTCTTCCCCGCCCCGTTCAGCCCGAGGACGACGACCCGCGCGCCCCGGTCGACGGCGAGGTCGACGTCGGTGAACACCTCGAGCGAGCCGTAGCTCTTGGACAGCCCCTCCGCGGTGAGCGGGGTCCGCCCGCACGGCGCCGGCGTCGGGAACCGCAGCTTGGCCACCCGGTCCTGGACGCGGACCTCCTCCAGCCCGGCGGCCAGCCGCGCGGCGCGCTTGTCCATGCTCTGCGCGGCCCTGGCCTTGGTGGCCTTGGCGCGCATCTTGTCCGCCTGCGCGGTCAGCGCGTCGATCTTGCGCTCGGTGTTGGCCCGCTCCTGCTTCCGGCGCCGCTCGTCGGTCTCCCGCTGGGCGAGGTAGGGCTTCCAGCCGAGGTTGTAGACGTCGACGGTGGCCCGGTTGGCGTCCAGGTGCCACACCTTGTTGACGACGGCGTCGAGCAGCTCGACGTCGTGGCTGATGACGATCAGCCCGCCCTTGTGCGCGGCGAGGAACGTCTTGAGCCAGGCGATGGAGTCGGCGTCGAGGTGGTTGGTGGGCTCGTCGAGCAGCAGCGTCTCGGCGTCCGAGAACAGGATGCGGGCGAGCTCCACCCGCCGCCGCTGGCCGCCCGAGAGGGTGCGCAGCGGCTGGCCCATGACCCGGTCGGGCAGGCCGAGGGCGGTGCAGATGCGCGCGGCGTCGCTCTCGGCGGCGTACCCGCCCAGCGCGGCGAACTGGTCCTCGAGCCGCCCGTACCGGCGGACGGCGCGGTCGCGCTCGGCGTCGTCGGCGGGCTCGGCCATGGCGACCTGCGCCTTGACCAGCTGGGCCTTGAGGACGTCGAGACCGCGGCCGGACAGCACGCGGTCGCTGGCGGTGATGTCGAGGTCGCCGCTGCGCGGGTCCTGCGGGAGGTAGCCGATCTCGCCGGTCACCTCGACCTTGCCGGCGTGCGGCAGGCGCTCACCGGCGAGCGTGGTGAGCGTGGTGGTCTTGCCGGCGCCGTTGCGCCCGACCAGACCGATGCGGTCGCCCGGCTGCACGCGCAGGCTGACGTCGCTGAGGAGGATGCGGGCGCCGGCGCGCAGTTCGAGGCCGGTCGTCGTGATCACTGATCCCAGGGTAGGCCCTGTCGTCCCGGAACCGGAGCGGATTGGCGGGTGACGTCCACGGCACCCCCGTCCGTCCACGGTCCGGGCGGGATCGCTACCGCCGGCGCCCGCGGCGCGTCACCATCCGCCCGTGACCGATCCCTCCTGGTCCGGGCCCTCCTGGGGTCCGCCCTGTCCCGTCTGCGGCACGCCGGCCGCGCCCGCCCCGGCGCCCTGCGGGACGTGCGGCCTGCCCGCCGTCGCGCAGGCGGCCACGGTGGTGGCCCGGCTCGGCGCGACCATCGACGAGTTCGCCCGCGAGCGGGACGCCCTGGTGGCCACCCTGCGCGCCGCGTCCCCGGGCCCGGCCCCCGCCCCTGCGCCCGCTCCGGCCCCCACCTGGGCGCCTGCGCCCGCGCCCGCTCCGGCCCCCGCCTGGGCGCCGCCGCCCGCGCCCGTGGCACCGCCCGTCCCGCCACCGCTCCCGCAGCCGCCGTCCCCGCGGCGGCGGCTGAGCCCCCAGCAGGTGCTGCTGGGCCTCGGCGCGCTGCTCGTGGTCGCCGCGGCGATCGCGTTCGTGGCGGTGGCCTGGACCCGGCTGGGCGTGACCTTCCAGGCCGCGGTCATGGCCACGGTCACCGCCGCCGCCTGCGCGGCCTCGGCGTGGAGCGCCCGCCGCGGCCTGCGGGCCACCGAGGAGGCGCTGGCCGGCGCCGGGGCCGCGCTGCTGGCGGTCGACCTCGCCGCCGCGCACGCGCTCGGCCTCTGGGGTGCCGACGCCGTGCCGCCCCGGCTGTGGGGCGGGCTGTCCTGCGTCGCGGTCGCGGCCGTGGCCCTGACCCTCGGCCGCGGCACGCGCAGCACGGTCACCTGGCCGCTGGTCGCCCTGCTCGCCGCCCAGCCGGCCGGCTGGCTGCTGCTGCCCCTCGGGGTGGCCGACGGCGGCGCGGGGGTCGCGGTCCTGCTCGCCACCGCGCTGGTCGACGTCCTGGCGCTGCTCCTGCTGCGCCCGGCCCTGCAGCGGGTCGCGCTCGGCCTGGGCGCCCTGACCGGAGGCGCCGGGGTGCTCCTCGGCGTCCCGCTGGCCTGGGACGGCGGTGCGGTCGACGGGTGGGTCGCCACCGGCGTCCTCGTGGTGGCCGCGGCCGTCGCCGGCGCCCTGCTGCGGGAGCCGCGGCTGGCGCCGTTCCTGCCGGAGCCGCGCGCCGCCGCGGCCGGCGCGGCGGGGGTCGCGGCCCTGGCCCTGGCCGGGTCGCTGAGCGGGCTCGGTGTGGCGGGGACCGTCGCGGCGGGCGGGCTGGGCCTGGTCCTGCTCACCGCCGCCGCGCCGCCGTCGGTCGCCGGGTCCACGCCGGCGGCGCTGCTCGCCGGCGGGGGCGCGCTCACCGCCGCCGGCGCCGGCGTCCTCGCCGACGGCGACCACGCCGCGCCGCTGGCCCTGCTGGTGCTGGCCGCCGCCGTCCCGGCCGTCCTCGCCGCGGTGCTGCGCCCCGGGGTCCGCGCCGCGGCGAGCGGGGCCGCGCTGGCCGCACCCGGCGGTGCCGTCCTGATCGCCTCGGGGGGTGGCCTGCTCTCCCCCGGGGTCGCGGGCCTCCTGCTCGGTCTCGTCGCCGCCGCCGCGTTCGCCGTCGCCACGGCCCGCGCCGCGCGGCCCGAGGAGGTCGCCGCCGCGGGCACCGGCGCGGTCCTCGCCGTGGCCGCCGGGGTCACCGCCGGCAGCGCCGGGGCGTGGGGGCAGGTCGCGGTCGACCTCGCCGTGGCCGGGGCGGCCGCCGGCTGCTACGCCGTCGTCGCCCGGCGCCGCCTCGCCGCCGTGCTCGCGGTGGCCGACCTCGTGCTCGCCGGATGGATCGCCGCGGCGGGTGCGGAGATCCGCACGCCGGAGGTCTACACGCTGCCGGCCGCGGCGGGGCTGCTGCTGCTCGCGCTCCCGGCGCTGCGCACGGGAGCAGCCTCCTGGGCCGCCGAGGGCGCCGCGGTGGCCGTCGCGCTGCTGCCGTCGGCGGTCGTCGCCGTGGCCGACCCGGCGCCGCTGCGGCTGGTCGGGGTGGTCGCCGCGGCGGCCGGGCTGACCGTCGCGGGGGCGCTCACCCACCGGCAGGCGCCGTTCGTCGTCGGGGCCGGTGCCCTGCTGGTGGTGACGCTCGGCCGGCTGGCGCCCTACGCGCCGCTCGTGCCGCGCTGGGTCACGCTGGCCACCGCGGGCCTGCTCCTGCTGGTCGTCGGGGCCACCTACGAGCGGCGCCGGCAGCAGGCACGGGAGGCGGTGGCCTGGGTCGCGCAGATGCGCTGACCGCCCCTAGCGTGAGGCCCGACGGCCGGGCGCGAGGGGGACGGCGATGACGGGCGCGCCGCTGCCGCCCCTGCCCTACGCGGGCCCGCCGGGAGCGGCCCGCGTCGATCCCGGCCCGCCCCTGCCCTCGCTGCCCGCCCGGCTGCGGCCGCCGCAGGTGATCCTCGGCGTCGGCGTGGTCCTGCTGGTGGCCGTGGCGCTGGCCGGGCCGTCGCTGGCCGGCGGGGTCGCCCGGATCGGCGTCCTGCTGCTGGCGCTGGTCGCCGCGTGCGCCGCGGCGTGGGCCGCCCGGGCCCGGCTGCGCAGCACCGAGGAGGCGTGCGCCGCGGCCGCGGTCGCGCTCGCGCTGACCGGAGCCGCCGACGCGGAGCGCACCACCGACGGCGGGCCGCTGCCGGCGCTGGGCCTGGCCGTCCTGCTGCTCGGCCTGCGGGTGCTGCTCCCCCGGCCGCTGAGCTGGCCGCTCGGCGCCTGGCTGGCGCTGCAGGTGGCGGCCCTGCGGTCGCTCGCCCTGGTGCCCGCGGGCCTGCCGCGCACCGCGCTGCTGCTCGGCGTCGCGCTGGCCGGGCTCGCGGTCACCCTGACGGCGCGGCGCCCGCTGGCCCGCGTCGCCCTGGTGACCACCGCGCCCTGGTTCGTCGCCGGGGCAGCGGGCGGGCTGGCCGGCGCCGCCACCGGTGCCGGCGCCGCCCGCTGGGTCGCGGCCGGCCTGACCGTCGCCGCGGCGGCCGGGCTGCTGCTCGTGCGGCTGGAGCGCGCGGTCGAGCCGCTGCTCGGGCCGCCGCGGCTGGTCCCCGGGGTCGCGGGCCTGGCCGCCGGCGGGGCGGTGGGTGCGGCGCTGTCCACCGACGGGCCGCTCCCGCTCCCGCTCGCGGGCTGGCTCGGCGTGCTGCTCGCGAGCGTGGCCGCGGCCACGCTGACCGGCTGGCGCCGGGGGCTGCTGCTGCCCGCCGCGACCGCCGCGGGGCTCGTCCTGGTGGTGCCGGCGGTGGCCCAGCTGGTCGCGGCCGCGCGCTGGCCGGCCCTGGTCGCGCTGCTGGTGCTGATCGCGCTGCCCGCGGCCGGTGTCGCGGCGGCCCGCCGGGACGAGCGGGCCCGGGCGCTGCCCGCGGCCGTCGGCTGCCTCGCGGCCGCGGCGCTGCTCGCGGTGCCGGCGGGGCTGCTCTCCCCCGGCGCGGCCGCCGCGGCGCTCACCGGGCTGTTCGCCGGAACGCTGGCCGCCCGGCCCGCGCTGGCCGCCGACGTCCGCGGTCCGACCGGCACGGTCGGCGCCGTCTGCGCGGGCGCGGCGCTGGTGGCCCTGGCCGTCTCCGCCGCGTGGGGTCCGCTCGCGGCCCACCTGGCCGTGCAGGGCGTGCTGGTCTGCGCCTGGGCGGCGCCGGCGGCCCGAGGGAGCGAGGCCGGGGCGGCCTGGCGCACCGGCGCGCTGGAGCTGGGCGCTGCGGGGTGGACGCTGGCCGCGCTGACCGGCACGGCCGTGGTCGAGGCCTGGAGCCTGCCGGCCGCCGCGGCGCTGCTGGTGGCGGCCGGGCCGCGCCTGTTCGACGGCCCGTCCTGGCCGGTGTGGGGTCCGGGTCTGGTGGCCGCGGCGGCGCCGTCGACGGCGGCCGCCGTGGTGCAGCCCGGCGCGCTGCGCCCGCTGCTGGTGCTCCTCGCCGCCGCCGCGGTCATGGCGCTCGGTGCGCGCGCCGCGGTGCGGGCGCCGCTGGTCGTCGGCGCGGCCACGGCGGTCGCGCTCGGCGTGGGGCTGGCGGTGGAGGCCCTGCCGCTGCCGCTGGCCGGGGTCCTCGTCGCCGGCGCGGGCCTGCTGGCCCTCGGCGCCCGCCGCGAGCTGCGCCCGGTCGCGGGCTTCGGCGCGCGGCTGTCGGACATGCGCTGACCCGCGGCCGGTGGTCAGCCGGGACCGTGGCCCGGCACCCGGGCGACGTCGGCTCCCCCACCGGCGCCGGGGTACCGGCCGGCCGCGGCCAGGTCCGCCAGCTGCAGGGTCCGCGTGACGTCGCTCGGGGACACGACGCCGACCACGCGGCCGCCGTCGAGCACCACGGCCCGCCCGTCGCCGCAGCCCTCCATGCGCCCCAGCAGGTCCAGCAGGGGCTCCTCCGGGCGGGCGGTCGGGACCTCCGACGGCGGGCAGGCGACGTTCCGCAGCCGCGTCGTCGCCCGGGCGGATGCCGGTACCGACCGCAGCCGGTTGAGGGTCACGAGACCGACCAGCGCCCCACCGGGGCCGACCAGCGGGTAGGTGCTGAACCGGTGCGCCAGGGCCACCTCGTCCAGGAATCGGTCGACCGGCTGGTCGGGGTCGGCGGTCAGCACCGGGCCGCTCATCACCCGGCCCACCGGCAGCCCGCCCAGCCGTGCGGACGCGCGGGCCTGCTGCTCCTCGGCGGTCGCGGCGTTGACGAGGAACAGGCCGATCAGACCCAGCCACAGCCCGCCCAGGCCGCGGCCGGTGACCAGCTGCAGGGCGCCGAGGGCGACGAGCGCGAACCCGAAGAAACGCCCCGCCCGGGACGCCGTCACCGCCGAGGACCACGGGTCCCCGCGCCGCCACCACAGCAGCGCCCGCAGCAGCCGCCCGCCGTCGAGCGGGGCCGCCGGGACGAGGTTGAACAGGGCCAGCGAGACGTTGATGACCGCGAGGTAGTCCAGGACGGCCACGGGCAGCCCGCCGGCGCCGGCGGCCCGCGCCAGGACGGCGGCCACCATGGCCAGCCCGCCGAGGACGAGGCTGGTCAGCGGGCCGACGCCGGCGATGCGGAACTCCGCCCCGGGGGTCCGCGCCCCGCCGCGCAGCCGGGCCACCCCGCCGAGCAGCCACAGCGTGATGCCCTCGACCTCCACGCCGTTGCGCCGGGCGACCACCGCGTGGGCCAGCTCGTGCGCGAGGAGCGAGACGAGGAAGGCGGCCGCGGCCACCAGGGCGGCGGCCGCGTACGCGAGGCCGCTGCGGCCCGGCAGCACCAGCGGGAAGCGCCCCAGGGCCAGGCCGGCGGCGATGATCGCCACGATCACCAGGACGCTGGCGTTGACGCCGACCCGGACGCCGGCGATGCGGCCCAGCCGGAAGGTCTCGTTCATGCCGTCCTCCTCGGGCGGAGTGCGCAGCCCGCTGGCGCCCTACCCGATGGCGCGTCACGGACACCCGCGCCTTGCTCAGGAGCCGGACGGCGACTCCGCGCACACCGCCCGGTGGCCCGCGCTCGGGAACGCGCGCAGCGGCGAGAGGAGCGGGCGCCCAGCGGCAGGGCCGGCCGGTCAGCGGCCACCGGCGGGCGACCCGGTCCGGGTCCACGTCGGCGGCGACGACGTGCCGGACGGTCCCCCTGACGACGACTGCCCGCGCCCCGAGGGGCGCGGGCAGTGTCACGACGCTCGCATGGGCCGCCGGGTCGTCCCCGGGGGCCCATCGAGGAGTCCGGTGGGGGGATCGCAGACCCTCGGTCGAGCTGGTCCGGCGCGGCCGCGGGGTCCCGCGGCGCGCGGAGGGTGCCGTGGGGGGCAGACGGGTCCTCGATCAGACCCGGAAGCCGAGGGCGCGCAGCTGCTCGCGCCCGTCGTCGGTGATCTTGTCCGGACCCCACGGCGGCATCCAGACCCAGTTGATCCGCACGTCGTCGACCAGGCCGGGGCCGGGGCCGCCGGTCAGCGCGGCGCGCGCCTGGTCCTCGATGACGTCGGTCAGCGGGCAGGCCGCCGAGGTGAGCGTCATGTCCAGGACGGCGACCTGCGAGTTGCCGTCCTCGGCGACGTCGATGCCGTAGACCAGGCCCAGGTCGACCACGTTGACCCCCAGCTCGGGGTCGACGACGTCGCGCATGGCCTCCTCGACGTCCTCGAGCAGCGCCGACTTGTAGGCCGGGAGCTCGGGGGCGGTGTTCTCGGTGGTCTCGCTCATGCCTGTCCTCCAGTGGGGGTGGCGGCCAGCGCGCGGGCGGAGGCGTCCTTGAGGGCCATCCAGCTCATCAGCGCGCACTTGATGCGGGCGGGGTACTTCGACACCCCGGCGAAGGCGACGGCGTCCTCGAGCTCGTCCTCGAGCTGCGCGGCCACCGCGGAGTCGCCCTTGGACTGCATGAGCGTCATGAACGAGTCGCCGGTGGCCAGCGCGTCGGTGACCGGGCGGCCGACGACGAGGTCGTACATCGCCGAGACCGAGGCCTGGCTGATCGAGCAGCCCATGCCCTCGTAGGACACGTCGGCGATCGTCTCGCCGTCCAGGTGCACCCGCAGGGTCACCTCGTCCCCGCAGGTCGGGTTGACGTGGTGCACCTCGGCGTCGAACGGGTCGCGCAGTCCGCGGCCGTGGGGGTTGCGGTAGTGGTCCAGGATGATGTCCTGGTACATCGACTCGAGCTGCATCAGGCGGTTGCCTCCTCCGGCGTCACACCGAAGAAACGCTGCGCGGCCCGCACGCCTTCCACGAGCGCGTCGACGTCGTCGTACCCGGTGTGCACGTAGAAGGTGGCCCGGGTGGTGGCCGGGACGCCGTAGCGCCGGACCACCGGCCACGCGCAGTGGTGCCCCACCCGGACGGCGATGCCGAGGTCGTCGAGGACCTGGCCGACGTCGTGCGGGTGGATGCCCTCGACGGTGAAGGACACCGCGCCGCCGCGGGCGACGGTGTCCGGCGGGCCGATCACGGTGACGCCGGGGACCGCCTGCAGCTGCTCGAGCGCGTAGGCGGTCAGCGCCTCCTCGTGCGCCTGCACGTTCGCCATGCCGAGCGCCTGCAGGTAGTCGACGGCGGCGCCGAGGCCGATGGCCTGGGCGGTCATCGGCACGCCGGCCTCGAACCGCTGCGGCGGCGGCATGAAGGTGCTGCCCTCCATCCGCACGACCTCGATCATCGACCCGCCGGTGAGGAACGGCGGCAGCGCGTCGAGGACGTCGTAGCGGCCCCACAGCACGCCGATGCCGGTGGGCCCGAGCATCTTGTGGCCGGAGAACACCAGGAAGTCCGCGCCGAGCGCCGCGACGTCGACCGGCTGGTGCGGCACCGACTGCGCGCCGTCGACCAGCACCAGCGCGCCGACCTCCCGCGCCCGCGCCGTGATCGGCCCGAGCGGGTTGATCGTGCCCAGGATGTTCGACTGCTGGGTGACCGCGACGAGCTTGGTCCGCTCGTTGACCACGGTGTCCAGGTCGGACAGGTCCAGCCGGCCGTCGTCGGTGAGCCCGAGCCAGCGCAGGGTCGCCCCGGTGCGCTCGCACAGCTGCTGCCAGGGCACCAGGTTGGCGTGGTGCTCCATCTCGGTCACGACGATCTCGTCGCCCTGGCCGACGGCGTACCGGCGGTGCGCCGGGTCCTTGGCGGTCACCGCGTTGGACAGCGAGTACGCCACGAGGTTGATCGCCTCGGTGGAGTTGCGGGTGAAGACGACCTCCTCGGCGGAGGCGCCGATGAAGGCCGCGATCCGCGCCCGCGCCGACTCGTACGCGCCGGTGGCCTCCTCGGCCAGCTGGTGCGCGCCGCGGTGCGGGGCGGCGTTGATCCGCTCGTAGAAGTCGCGCTCGGCGTCGAGGACGCTGCGGGGCTTCTGCGCGGTGGCGCCGGAGTCGAGGTAGACCAGCCGCTTCCCGTCGCGCACGGTGCGCGACAGGATCGGGAAGTCCGCCCGGATCGCCTCGACGTCCAGGGGCAGCGGGACACGCGTCCCCGTGGGACGCGAGGCGGTCGAGGTCATGCCTTCGCGGTCTCCTTCGAGCCCTTGACGTAGGCGGCGTAGCCCTCTGCCTCGAGCTTGTCGGCGAGCTCCTTGCCGCCCTCGTCGACGACCTTGCCGCCCACGAACACGTGCACGAAGTCGGGTGTGATGTAGCGGAGGATCCGCGTGTAGTGGGTGATCAGCAGGACGCCGACGTCACCCTCCTCGCGGGTGCGGTTGACGCCCTCGGAGACGACCCGCAGCGCGTCGACGTCGAGGCCGGAGTCGGTCTCGTCGAGGATCGCGATCTTCGGCTTGAGCAGCCGCATCTGCAGGATCTCGTGGCGCTTCTTCTCACCGCCGGAGAAGCCCTCGTTGACGTTGCGCTCGGCGAACGCCGGGTCCATCTCCAGCGCCGACATCTCGTCGCGGACGTCCTTGACCCAGGTGCGCAGCTTCGGGGCCTCGCCCTTGACCGCGGTGGCGGCGGTGCGCAGGAAGTTCGACACCGAGACGCCGGGGACCTCGACCGGGTACTGCATGGCGAGGAACAGGCCGGCGCGGGCGCGCTCGTCGACGCTCATCGCGAGCACGTCCTCGCCGTCGAGGGTCACCGTGCCGCCGGTGATCGTGTACTTCGGGTGCCCGGCGATCGAGTACGCCAGGGTCGACTTGCCCGAGCCGTTGGGGCCCATGATCGCGTGCGTCTCGCCCGACCGGACGGTCAGGTCGACGCCGCGGAGGATCTCCTTGGTCTCGTCGCCCTCACCGACCGTGACGTGCAGGTCGCGGATCTCCAGAACCGACACTTCTTCTCTCGCTCCTCAGTTGCCGGCCGCGAGCGGGAGGCGCCCGTCGGACTCGGTGTCGACGTAGACGTCATCCCCCTCCACGCGGACCGGGTAGACGTCGACCGGCTCGGTGGCCGGCAGGTTGGTGGGCTCGCCGGTGCGCAGGTCGAAGCACGACCCGTGCAGCCAGCACTCGATGGTGGGTGCGCCGTCGAACTCCTCGACGTCGCCCTCCGACAGCGGGACCTCGGCGTGCGAGCACACGTCCTGCACCGCGTAGACGTCGCCGTCGTACCGGACGACGGCGACGTCGACGTCGGCGAGCTCCACCCGCAGCGCCCCGTTCTCGGGGACGTCGGAGAGCCCGCAGACCCGCTCGAAGGCCATGGGTCAGGCCACCTCGACCGGCTGCTCGTCGAGGCCGGGCAGGGCGCCCAGGCGCGTCTCGATGGAGCGCATCAGGCGGTCCTGCAGCTCGTCGACCCCGATGTGCTGGACGACGTCGGCGAAGAAGCCGCGCACGACCAGGCGGCGGGCGGTCTCCGCGTCGATGCCGCGCGAGCAGAGGTAGAACAGCTGCTCGTCGTCGAACCGGCCGGTGGCGCTGGCGTGACCGGCGCCGACGATCTCGCCGGTCTCGATCTCCAGGTTGGGCACCGAGTCGGCGCGGGCGCCGTCGGTGAGCACCAGGTTGCGGTTGAGCTCGTAGGTGTCGGTGCCGGTGGCCGCGGGGCGGATGCGGACGTCGCCGATCCACACCGTGCGCGCGCCCTCGCCCTGCAGCGCACCCTTGTAGAGCACGTTGCTGGTGCAGTTGGGCACCGCGTGGTCCACCCAGAGCCGGTGCTCCTGGTGCTGGGTCTCGTCGGAGAAGTAGACGCCGAACAGCTCCGCGGTGCCGCCGGGGCCGGCGTACTGCACGTTGCTGACCAGCCGGACGAGGTCACCGCCGAGGGTGACCACGACCTGCTTGAAGCTGGCGTCCCGGCCGACGACGGCGTCGTACTGCCCGCCGTGCACCGCGCCGGGCGCCCACTCCTGCACCGAGACGACGGTGACCTGCGCGCCGTCACCGACGAGCACGGCCACGCCGCCGGAGTACCGGGCGAGGCCCGCGTGGTCGAGGACGACGGTCACCTCCGCGAACGCGCCGACCTCGACGACGAGCTGGCCCCACACGACGTCGTCCGAGCCGGTGCCCGACAGCCGCAGCGTGACCGGGCGGTCGGGCCGGGCCTCCGCCGGCACGCGGACGACGGCCGCGCCGCCGCTGCGCTGCCGGGTGAGCGCCGCCAGCCGGTCGACCGGCTCGGGCAGGCCCTTGATCAGCGGGTCGTCGGCCTCCACGCGGGTCAGCTCGACGCCCTGGGGCAGGTCGGTGTCCCACTCCAGGTGCGCGTCCGAGGGGGCGCCGTCGAGCAGCGGGCGGATCCGGCGCATCGGGGTGAAGCGCCAGTCCTCCTCGCGGCCGGTGACCGCGCCGAAGGCCTCGGGGTCGGTCGAGGTGAACCGCTCGGCCGGCGAGCCGGTCGGGGTGGTGCCGCCGTGCGAGTGGGCGCCGGGCGCGGCCTGGCCGGCCGTGCCGGTGCCCGCCGCCGGGACGGCCGGCGGGCCCGCCTGGGTGCCCACGCCCTCGCCGAACAGCTCGCCGGCGAGGGTGGCGGACTCCGTGGTGAGGCCGGTGGTGCTGGGGGTGTTCTGGTCCGGCATCAGCCGACGGCACCTTCCATCTGCAGCTCGATGAGCCGGTTGAGCTCGAGGGCGTACTCCATGGGCAGCTCGCGGGCGATCGGCTCGACGAACCCGCGGACCACCATCGCCATGGCCTCGTCCTCGGACAGGCCGCGGCTCATCAGGTAGAAGAGCTGGTCCTCGCTGACCCGGGAGACGGTCGCCTCGTGGCCCATGGCGACGTCGTCCTCGCGGACGTCGACGTAGGGGTAGGTGTCCGACCGGCTGATCGTGTCGACCAGCAGGGCGTCGCACTTGACCGTCGACTTCGAGCCGGACGCGCCCTCGTCGATCTGCACCAGGCCGCGGTAGGAGGTGCGGCCACCGCCGCGGGCCACCGACTTCGACACGATGGTCGAGGAGGTGTTCGGGGCGGCGTGCACCATCTTGGCGCCGGCGTCCTGGTGCTGGCCCTCGCCCGCGAAGGCGATGGACAGGACCTCGCCCTTGGCGTGCTCGCCGGTCATCCAGACCGCCGGGTACTTCATGGTGACCTTGGAGCCGAGGTTGCCGTCGATCCACTCCATGGTCGCGCCCTCGTGGGCGATCGCCCGCTTGGTGACCAGGTTGTAGACGTTGTTCGACCAGTTCTGGATGGTCGTGTACCGGCAGCGCGCGTTCTTCTTGACGATGATCTCGACGACCGCGGAGTGCAGCGAGTCCGACTTGTAGATCGGCGCGGTGCAGCCCTCGACGTAGTGCACGTAGGCGCCCTCGTCGACGATGATCAGCGTCCGCTCGAACTGGCCCATGTTCTCGGTGTTGATCCGGAAGTAGGCCTGCAGCGGGATCTCGACGTGCACGCCCTTCGGCACGTAGATGAACGAGCCGCCCGACCACACCGCGGTGTTCAGCGCGGCGAACTTGTTGTCGCCGGACGGGATCACCGAGCCGAAGTACTCGCGGAACAGGTCCGGGTGCTCCTTGAGGGCGGTGTCGGTGTCGAGGAAGACGACGCCCTGCTCCTCGAGGTCCTCGCGGATCTTGTGGTAGACGACCTCGGACTCGTACTGGGCCGCGACGCCGGCGATCAGCCGCTGCTTCTCCGCCTCGGGGATGCCCAGCTTGTCGTAGGTGTTCTTGATGTCCTCGGGCAGCTCGTCCCACGAGGCGGCCTGGGCCTCGGTCGAGCGCACGAAGTACTTGATGTTCTGGAAGTCGATGCCGGAGAGGTCCGACCCCCAGTCGGGCATCGGCTTGCGCTCGAAGAGCTTGAGCGCCTTGAGGCGGCGCTCGAGCATCCACTCGGGCTCGTCCTTGCGCGCCGAGATGTCCCGGACGACGTCCTCGTCGAGACCGCGTCGGGCGGAGGCCCCGGCGACGTCGGCGTCGGCCCAGCCGTACTGGTAGCGGCCGAGCTGCTCGATCTGCTCGTCCTGCGTCAGCGGCGTGCCGGTCACCGGCTGCTGGGTGCTGGTCATGCGGGCGTCCTCTCCCGGTCGTTCGTGGGGGTGCTGGTGGACGGTGCGGGGCCGGGTCGTGGGGGGACGACCCGCGCTGCTCGCTCACCGGGTACAGGGCGTGCGGGGGTCGTTGTGTTCCCCGCACCGGTGTGAGCCCGGGCGCCTCCGCTGCCGTGAGGCGGCCCGGGGATGTGGGTGGTGCAGACGCCGTCGCCGTGGGCGATCGTGGCCAGCCGCTGGACGTGGGTCCCCACCAGCCGGCCGATGACCGCCGTCTCGACCTCGCACAGCTGCGGGAACTCCGCCGCCACGTGCGCGACCGGGCAGTGGTGCTGGCACAGCTGCCCGCCGCTGGAGATCGCCGAGGCCGTGGCAGCGTAGCCCTCGGCCGTCAGCGCCTCGGCCAGCGCCCGGGCCCGCTCGACCGGCGCACCGGCCGCGCGGGCGACGGCGTCGGAGGCCCGCTGCTCGAGACCGGCCAGCTGCGCCTCGGCGACGGCGCGGACGGCGTCGGGACCACCGGAGGCCGCGACGTACCGCAGCGCGGTCAGCGCCAGGTCGTCGTAGGCGTGGGCGAACCCGGACCGGCCGGCGTCGGTGAGGTGGAAGTGCCGGGCGGGCCGGCCCCTCCCCCGGTGCGCGCCCGCGGCCGCGCGCTCCTCGACCCGGCCCTGGGCGGCCAGGGCGTCGAGGTGGCGCCGGACGGCGGCGGGGCTGACGCCCAGCCGGCCGGCCAGCTCGCTGGCGGTCTGCGGACCGTGCTCGAGCAGCAGCGCGAGCACGCGGTCACGGGTGCGGACGTCGTCGGCCCGCACCGTCCCCACCTGCGTCGCGCTGCTTTCCACAACACGATTGTGTCCTATTTCGGGAGGCCTGCAAGCAAGGTCCCCCTAAGTCGCCCGGCCCCCGACCGTGCAGGTCAGGGGCCGGGTGGCGCAGGTCACGACGGGCTCAGGCCCGGGCGGCCGCCGCCGGCTCGCGGTCCTCGACGCGCAGGTCGAGGGCACCGTCCCGGACGTCGGCGACGACGTGCCGGCCGGCCCCGACGCGGCCGTCGAGCAGCAGCCGGGCCAGCGGGTTGTCGACCTCCCGCCGGATCGCCCGGCGCAGCGGGCGCGCCCCGAACGAGGGCTCGAAGCCCCGCTCGGCGATCCAGGCGACCGCCTCGTCGGTGAAGGTCACCTCGATGCCCTGCGCCGACAGCCGCCGGCGGGTCTCGTCGAGCAGGAGCCGGGTGATCTGCTGCAGCTGCTCGCTCTCCAGCTGCTGGAACACCACGATCTCGTCGATCCGGTTGAGGAACTCCGGCCGGAACGACTCCCGCAGCCGCCGCACGAGCCGGTCCCGCAGGCCGGCGTCGGCCGCGGCGCCGTCACCGGTGCCGAAGCCGAGCGGGGTGTTGCGCCCCTGGATCAGCTCCGACCCCAGGTTGCTGGTCATGATCAGCACGGTGTTGGTGAAGTCGACCGTGCGGCCCTGCGAGTCGGTGAGCCGGCCGTCGTCGAGCACCTGCAGCAGCGTGTTGAAGACGTCGGGGTGCGCCTTCTCGATCTCGTCGAGCAGCACCACCGAGTAGGGCCGGCGGCGGACCGCCTCGGTCAGCTGACCGGCGTCCTCGTAACCGACGTAGCCGGGCGGGGACCCGACCAGGCGGCTGACGGTGTGCCGCTCCTGGAACTCGCTCATGTCCAGCCGGATCATCCGGTCGGAGTCGCCGAACATCGCCTCGGCCAGGGCCCGGGCCAGCTCGGTCTTGCCGACGCCGGTCGGGCCGAGGAACAGGAAGCTGCCGATCGGCCGGTCCGGGTCGCCCAGGCCCACGCGGGACCGGCGGATGGCCTCGGAGACCACGCGGACGGCGTCGTCCTGGCCGACCACCCGCTCGTGCAGGCGCTCCTCGAGCTGCAGCAGCCGCGCCATCTCCTCCTGGGTCAGCTGGGCCACCGGGATGCCGGTCTGCCGCGAGACCACCTCGGCGACGTCCTCGACGCCGACCTCGGGCACGCCCGGCTGGCCGCCGCCGGTGCGGGCCTCCTCCAGGCGGCGCTGCGCCGTGGCGAGCTCGTCGCGCAGCTCGGAGGCGCGCTCGTACTGCTCGGCGGCGACCGCCTGGTCCTTCTCCCGCTGCAGCCGCTCGACCTCCTGCTCGAGGCCGCGCAGGTCCGTCGGCGGGGTCTTCACCCGGCGGCGGACGCGGGCGCCGGCCTGGTCGATGAGGTCGATGGCCTTGTCCGGCAGGTGCCGGTCGGTCACGTAGCGGTCGGAGAGCTCGACGGCGGCGCGGACGGCGTCGTCGGTGAAGCGCACCTGGTGGTGGGCCTCGTAGCGGTCGCGCAGGCCACAGAGGATCTGCACGGTGTCCTCGCCGCTGGGCTCCGACACCAGGATCGGCTGGAACCGGCGCTCGAGAGCGGCGTCCTTCTCGATGTTCCGGCGGTACTCGTCGAGCGTCGTCGCGCCGATGACGTGCAGCTCGCCGCGGGCCAGGGCGGGCTTGAGCATGTTGCCCGCGCCGCCGGACCCCTCGGACGCGCCCGCGCCGACGACGGTGTGCAGCTCGTCGATGAAGACGACCACCTCGTCGGAGTGCTCGCGGATCTCGTCCACGATCTTCTTGAGCCGCTCCTCGAAGTCCCCGCGGTAGCGGGTGCCGGCCACCAGGCCGGTGAGGTCGAGCTCGACCAGGCGCTTGCCGCGCAGCGTCTCCGGGACGTCGCCCTCGACGATCTGGGCGGCGATGCCCTCGACGATCGCGGTCTTGCCGACGCCGGCCTCGCCGATGAGCACCGGGTTGTTCTTGCGGCGCCGCGAGAGGACCTCGACGGTCTGCTCGATCTCGGCCTCGCGGCCGATCACCGGGTCGATCCGGCCGTCGCGGGCCATCTCGGTGAGGTCGCGGCCGAACTCGTCGAGCGTCGGGGTGCTCGAGGCCGGCGGCCCGGGACGGCCGCCGCCGGGCGTGCCGCCGCCGGTGGCCGCCTGCTGCAGCGCCTCGGGGGTGACCCCGTGCTCGCGCAGCACCCGCCCGCCCGGGGACTCGGCGTCGACGGCCAGGGCGAACAGCAGGTGCTCGGGGCCGATGTAGGTGGAGCCCAGGGCCCGCGACACCTGGTGGGCGTCGAGCAGGACCCGCTTGGCGGCCGGGGTGAGGGCCGCCCGCTCGGCCTGCGGCGTCCCCTGCGGCATCCGCTCCTCGAGCTCGGTGCGCAGCCGGTCGGGGTCGGTGCCCGTGCGGGACAGGAAGGCGCGCGCGGTCTCGTCGCCGGTCATCGCCCACAGCAGGTGCTCGGTGTCCAGGTCGACGCTGCCGGTGGCCAGGGCCTGCGCGGCCCCGGCGTTCACCAGCTCGCGGGCCTGCTGGCTGAGGAACTGCACGGGGCTCACCCGCTGGCGCGGCGTGCGCTGCTCGCCGCCCAGGTAGCGGGCGAAGAAGTCGTCGAACGGGCTCCCGTAGGGGCCCGGGAAGAAGGGGTCGGTCATACCTCACGTCCAAGGGGAAGTCGGGGCGTCGGCGGGGCTCGCTCGGAGGGCGCCCGGATGGGGCACCCGTACCCGGGAGGGCGCACCGACACCAGGTCGGCGCGTCGGCCGCCTGTGCCTCCTACAGCGCGGTCGGGCGCCCCGTCCTTCCCCGTCCGTGATCGCCCTGGGCGAACCGGGGAGGTGGCCGGCCGCGACTAGCATCGGGCCGTGCCGGTCCTGCCCACCGCCTTCTCCCCCGCCGTCATCACGCGCCTGGCGCTGGCCAACGTGGTCGCCAACGGCGCCATCGTGGTCACCGGCGGCGTGGTCCGGCTGACCGGCTCGGGCCTGGGCTGCCCCACCTGGCCGCGGTGCACCGCCGACAGCTTCGTGACGACGCCGGAGATGGCCGGGCACGGCCTCATCGAGTTCGGCAACCGGCTGCTCACCTTCGTGCTCACCGCGGTGGCGGTCGCGGTGCTGGTGGCGGTCTGGCGCTCCCCGCGCCGGGACCTGCGGCCGCTGGCGGTGCTGACGTTCCTCGGCATCCCGGTCCAGGCGGCGATCGGCGGCGTCACGGTGCTCACCGGCCTGAACCCGTGGACCGTCG
Organism: Geodermatophilus sp. SYSU D00698; assembly: GCF_054050335.1. NCBI lineage: Bacteria > Bacillati > Actinomycetota > Actinomycetes > Geodermatophilales > Geodermatophilaceae > Geodermatophilus > Geodermatophilus sp. SYSU D00698. The sequence goes on along the minus strand of NZ_JBJGZD010000006.1, from coordinate 38,515 downwards.
CCGTCCACTTCCTCGTCTCCACGCTGCTGGTCGCCGTCTCGACCGTGCTGTGGCTGCGGTCCCGCGAGCCCGGCGTCGGCCGGCCGGTGGTCCGCCGCCCGATCGCGCTGCTGGCCGGCGGGATCGCCGCGGTCACCGCGGTGGTGCTCGCGCTGGGGACGGTCGTCACCGGCAGCGGCCCGCACAGCGGCGACCTCGACGACGCCGGCGTCCCCACCGGCGACCGCATGGGCTTCGACCCCGAGACGGTGAGCCGGCTGCACGCCGACGCGGTGTTCCTGCTCGTCGGCCTGACGATCGCGCTGCTCGTGGCGCTGTACGCCACCGACGCCCCCGACCGCGTCCGCCGGGCCGCGCGCGACGTGCTCGTCGTCCAGCTCCTCCAGGGCGTCGTCGGCTTCGTCCAGTACTTCACGCACCTGCCGGTCGTGCTGGTGCTGCTGCACATGCTCGGCGCGGTGCTGGTGACCGCGTACACCGCGCGGCTGGTGTGGTCGGTCCGCGGCCCGGCGACCGGGCAGCCCCTCGACGCCGCCACGGCCCGGGTCCCCGCCGCCCGCTGAGGCCGCCGCGGGCGGGTCCCCGAGGCCCCCGCCACCGTCGAGTGGTCGCTCCGCGGGCTCCCCGCGCGTCGACGACCCCCACGGCTGCCCACCCGGCGCCCGTCGTCGCGCGCGGGCACACGCTCCGCGGACGCCACGAGCCCGGGCCCGGGCGGGTCCGGGCTCGCGGCGGAGCGGGGTGGGTCAGACGAGGACGTCGATGGCGATGGCGATCGACAGCAGCGTCATGTGGGTGATCGACACCGAGAACAGCTTCATCGGCCGGTCGGGGACGGCGGCGCGGATGCGGTCCAGCCACTGGTGGGTCTCGGCGACGTACCAGGCGCCGAGCAGGCCCCCGCCGATGGCGAAGGCCCAGTTCAGCACCGGGGTGATCGACCCCATGAGCAGCGTGGCGCCCAGGGTCGCCCACGCCCACGCGACCGACTGGCGGCCGACGCTCTCCGGGCCGGCGACGACGGTCAGCATGGGGACGTTCGCGCGGGCGTAGTCGTCGCGGTAGCGGCTGGCCAGCGCCCAGAAGTGCGGCATCTGCCAGCAGAAGACGACGGCGAAGAAGGCGAGCGCCGGCCAGTCGAGCGAGCCGGTCACCGCCGCCCACCCGATGAGCACCGGCGCCGCGCCGGGGAAGGCCCCGAAGACCGTGTTGTGCCGGGTCCGGCGCTTGAGCACCATCGTGTAGACGACGGAGTAGGCCAGGATCGCGACCGCGGCCAGCGCGGTGGCCAGCGGCGTGGTCTCGAACCACAGGATCGCCAGCGACGCCGTGGCGAGGGCCGCCCCGAAGACCAGGGCCGCCCGCGGCGACACCACCCCGGAGGGGATCGGCCGGTTGCGCGTGCGGGACATCAGCCGGTCGATGTCGCGGTCGTACCAGCAGTTGAACACGTTGGCCGCGCCGGCGGCGAACATCCCGCCGACCATCGTCGCGGCCACCAGCCGCCAGGACGGCCACCCGTCGGCCGCCATCATCATCGCCGGCAGCGTCGTCACCAGCAGCAGCTCGACGAGCTTGGGCTTGGTCAGCGCGACGTAGGCCCCGACCACGCCCGACAGCCGGCGGGCCGGGACGGCCGGCCGCTGGGTGAGCGCCGTCACCGGGCGGCCTCTGCCGCGCGCACGCACGGACGGCAGGGAGCCACCGGGCACGAAGACAGCACGATGGTCCCTTCGAACCGGGGTATGGAACGGGCCCACTGTAGCCCTCGGCCACCCCGCCCACCGGTGCGGATGACTAGGGTCTGATCACGTTGACGCCGCGGGAACTGCGGGTAGGGCCGTCGCCGACGACGGAGGGTCACGGGTCGAGGGAGACCAGGGACACGGCCGATCCGCTGCCCCGCACCCGACGTCGTCCGCCCGGGAGCACGGACCACCGCTCCCCGGACGGCCCCACGCACGGCCGACCTCGAGGAGCTCCGCCCGACATGACCCAGGCTGACGACACGAAGAGCACGGAGTCCGAGGCCCCCGCCGAGGCCGCGACCGACTCCCCCACCGGATCGCCCCGGCAGCCGCACCCCACGCTGCCGGAGGACTTCGGCGACCTCGACCGCCGGGCCATCGACACCGCCCGCGTGCTGGCGATGGACGCCGTCCAGAAGGTCGGCAACGGCCACCCCGGCACCGCGATGAGCATGGCGCCCACGGCCTACCTGCTGTTCCACAAGTGGCTGCGGCACGACCCCACGGACCCGAACTGGGTGGCCCGCGACCGCTTCGTCCTGTCGATGGGCCACTCGAGCCTGACGCTGTACGTCCAGCTCTACCTGTCCGGCTACGGCCTGGAGCTCGAGGACCTGCAGGCCCTGCGCACCTGGGGCTCGAAGACCCCCGGCCACCCCGAGGTCAACCACACGCCCGGCGTGGAGACGACGACCGGCCCGCTCGGCCAGGGCGTCGGCAACGCCGTCGGCATGGCCATGGCCGCCCGCCGGGAGCGCGGCCTGCTCGACCCCGACGCCCCCGAGGGCGAGAGCCTCTTCGACCACACCGTCTGGGTCTTCGCCTCCGACGGCGACCTGGAGGAGGGCGTCAGCGGCGAGGCGTCGTCGCTGGCCGGCACCCAGCAGCTGGGCAACCTGGTCCTGGTCTACGACGACAACCGGATCTCCATCGAGGACGACACGAACGTCGCCTTCACCGAGGACGTCGGCAAGCGCTACGAGGCCTACGGCTGGCACGTGCAGCACGTCGACGACGGCGAGGACCTGGCCGCGGTCGACGCCGCGTTCGCCGCCGCCAAGGCCGAGACCCGCCGCCCGTCGATCGTCGTGCTGCGGACGATCATCGCCTGGCCCGCGCCGAACAAGCAGAACACCGGCGCCGCGCACGGCTCGGCGCTCGGCGACGACGAGGTCCGCGCCACCAAGGAGGTCCTGGGCTTCGACCCGGGGAAGACCTTCGAGGTCGACGACGAGGTGCTCGCGCACGCCCGCTCGGTGGTCGACGCCGGCGAGAAGGCGCACGCCGAGTGGCAGGAGCGCTTCGACGCCTGGGCGCAGGAGAACCCCGAGCGCGCCGCCCTGCTGGAGCGGATGCGCGAGCGCCGGCTGCCCGAGGGCTTCGCCGACGGCCTGCCGACCTTCGACGCCGACCCCAAGGGCGTGGCCACCCGCAAGGCCTCGGGCAAGGTCCTCGCCGCCCTCTACCCGGCGCTGCCCGAGCTGTGGGGCGGGTCGGCCGACCTCGCGGAGAGCAACAACACCGCCGTCGAGGGGGAACCGTCCTTCCTGCCGGCCGACCGCCAGACGAAGATGTGGAGCGGTGGTCCCTACGGCCGCACGCTGCACTTCGGCGTCCGCGAGCACGGCATGGGCGCGGTCATGAACGGCATCGCGCTGCACGGCGGCACCCGCGTCTACGGCGGGACGTTCCTCACGTTCTCCGACTACATGCGCGGGGCGGTCCGCCTGGCCGCGCTCATGCAGCTGCCGGTGACCTACGTGTGGACGCACGACTCGATCGGCCTGGGCGAGGACGGCCCCACGCACCAGCCGATCGAGCACTTCGCCGCGCTGCGGGCCATCCCCGGCCTCGACGTCGTCCGCCCGGCCGACGCCAACGAGGTCACCGTCGCCTGGCGCACGATCCTCGAGAACAACGACCGCCCGGCCGGCCTGCTGCTGTCCCGGCAGAACCTGCCGGTGTTCGACCGCTCGGAGTTCGGCTCCGCCGAGGGCGTCGCGCGCGGCGCCTACGTGCTGGCCGACGCCTCGAACGGGCAGCCCGAGGTGATCCTGCTGGGCACCGGCTCGGAGGTGCAGATCGCCGTCGCCGCCCGCGAGCGGCTGGAGGCCGACGGCGTCCCGACCCGCGTGGTGTCGGTGCCCTGCGTCGAGTGGTTCGCCGACCAGGACCAGGCCTACAAGGACGAGGTGCTGCCGCCCTCGGTCCGCGCGCGGGTGAGCGTCGAGGCCGGCGTGCCCATGGGCTGGCGCGAGTTCGTCGGCGACGCCGGCCGGATCGTGGGGCTCACCCACTACGGCGCGAGCGCCGCCTACTCGGTGCTCTACGAGGAGTTCGGGCTGACCGACGAAGCCGTCGTCGCCGCCGCCCGCGAGTCGATCGAGGCCGCCGCCGCGGGGAACGCCGTCCCGGCCGGCCCGGTTGCAGCCACCGGGGGCCTCCCCCACCCCACCGGCGACCGCTGAACCCACGCGGCCTCACCACGAAGGGCAGAGACATGGCACAGAACGAGAAGCTGGCCGAGCTGTCGCAGGCGGGCGTCGCCGTCTGGCTCGACGACCTGTCGCGGGACCGCATCCGCAGCGGCAACCTGCAGTCGCTGGTCGACGAGCGCTCCGTCGTCGGCGTCACCACCAACCCGACGATCTTCGCCGCCGCGATCAGCGGGTCGGAGTCCTACGACGACCAGCTGCACGCCCTCGCGGTGCGCCAGGTGAGCGTCGAGGAGGCGCTGCGCACCATCACCGCCTCCGACGTGCGCGACGCCTGCGACCTGCTGGCCCCCGTGGCCGAGCGGCAGCCCGGCGACGGCCGGGTGTCGCTGGAGGTCGCGCCGGGCCTGGCGCACGACACCGACGCCACCGCCGCCGAGGCCGCGCACCTGTGGTGGCTGGTGGACCGGCCGAACCTCTACATCAAGATCCCGGCCACCGTGGAGGGCCTGCCGGCCATCACGACGTCGATCGCCCGCGGGATCAGCGTCAACGTCACCCTGATCTTCAGCCTCGAGCGGTACCGCGCCGTCATGGACGCCTACCTGTCCGGGCTGGAGCAGCGCCTCGAGCAGGACCCCGACGCCGACCTCAGCGGGATCGCCTCCGTCGCCTCGTTCTTCGTGTCCCGCGTGGACAGCGAGATCGACAAGCGGCTGGAGAAGGCCGGCGCCGACCAGCTCAAGGGCAAGGCCGCGCTGGCCAACGCGCAGCTGGCCTACCAGGCCTACGAGGAGGTCTTCTCCTCCGACCGCTGGAAGGCGCTGGAGGCCAAGGGCGCGAGGCCGCAGCGGCCGCTGTGGGCCTCGACCGGGGTGAAGAACCCGGAGTACTCCGACACCCTCTACGTCAGCGAGCTCATCGCCCCCGGCACCGTGAACACGATGCCGGAGAAGACGCTGCAGGCCTACGCCGACCACGGCGCGGCGGGCACCCCGGTGCAGAAGACCTACGACGACGCCGCGGCGACGATGAAGGCCATCGCCGACGCCGGCGTCGACCTCGACGACGTGTTCCGCGTCCTCGAGGAGGAGGGCGTGCGGAAGTTCGCCGACTCGTGGGACGAGCTCACCGAGTCCGTGCGCGGCCAGCTCGAGGACAAGGCATGACGCTGGAGTTCTCCTGCTCCGGCCTCGACGTCCCGGAGGTCGTCCGCACCCAGCTCGCCGACGACGGCGTCGCCGCGCGCCTGGTGGCCAAGGACGCCACCCTCTGGGGTCCGGAGGCCGAGAGCGAGGCCTCGATCCGGCTCGGCTGGCTGGACCTGCCCGCGTCCTCGCGCGAGCTGGTGTCCCGGCTGGCCGAGCTGCGGGCCGAGCTCGCCGGCGAGGGGATCGACCGCGTCGTCCTGTGCGGCATGGGCGGTTCCTCGCTGGCGCCGGAGGTCATCTGCCGCACCGCGGGCGCGCCGCTGGTCGTCCTCGACACCACCGACCCCGGGCAGGTCGCCGCGGCGATGACCGACCTCGACCGCACCGTGGTCGTGGTCAGCTCCAAGTCCGGCGGCACGATCGAGACCGACAGCCACCGGCGGGCGTTCGTCGCCGCGTTCGCCGAGGCGGGGCTGGACGAGAAGGAGGTCGGCCGGCGGTTCGTCGTCGTCACCGACCCCGGCTCCCCGCTGGCCGACACCGCCGCCGCCATGGGCGCCCGCGCGGTGTTCCTCGCCGACCCGAACGTCGGCGGCCGCTACAGCGCCCTGTCGGCGTTCGGGCTGGTGCCCGCGGCGCTGGCCGGGGTGGACGTCGGCACGCTGCTGGACGAGGCCGCCGACCTCGCCGAGCACCTCGCCGAGCCGGACAACCCGGCGCTGGAGCTCGGCGTCGCCATGGGCGCGGGCTTCCGCACCGGCCGGGACAAGGTCGCCCTCGCCGAGGGCACCGGCGGCAGCGGCCCGCGCATCGAGGGTTTCGGCGACTGGGCCGAGCAGCTCATCGCCGAGTCCACCGGCAAGGAGGGCCGGGGGCTGCTGCCCGTGGTCCTGGAGTCGGTGGACGCGCCCGGGTCGCAGGCGCCGGACGCGCTGCTGGCCGTCGTCGACGGGGATCCGGTCGACGGCCGGCCCTCGGTCGGCGTCACCGGCCCGCTGGGCGCGCAGTTCCTCGGCTGGGAGTACGCGACGGCGGTGGCCGGGCGGGTGCTGGGGATCAACCCCTTCGACCAGCCCAACGTCACCGAGTCCAAGCAGAACACCTCGCGGATCCTCGAGTCCGGCCTGCCCGAGGAGCGGCCGGCCGCCACGATCGGCGCGGTGGAGCTGTACGCCTCCGGCGGCGTGCTCGACGGCGTCGACCTGACCCAGGCCGACGGGCTGCGGCTGGCGCTGGACGCGCTGCTGGGCGCCGTCCCGCCGCGTGGCTACCTCGCCGTCATGGCGTACCTGGACCGCGAGGCCGACGCCCGGGCCGGCGAGCTGCGCGCGGCGCTGGCCCGCCGCACGGAGCACGCGGTCACCTTCGGGTGGGGTCCGCGCTTCCTGCACTCGACCGGCCAGTACCACAAGGGCGGTCCGCAGGTCGGCGCGTTCCTGCAGCTCACCGGCGCGGTGACGCAGGACCTCCCGGTGCCCGACCGGCCGTACTCCTTCGGCACGCTGCAGGCCGCCCAGGCCGCCGGCGACCGGCAGGCGCTGGCCGACCGGCAGCGCCCGCTGCTGCACCTGCACCTGACCGACCGGTCCGCCGGCATCGACCAGGTCCTCGCTGCCCTCGACTGACCCTGCACCCCCTCGAGGAGGGCACGTGATCCCCAACCCGCTGCGCGACCCGCGGGACCGGCGGCTGCCGCGGGTCCCCGAGCCCTGCGCCCTGGTCGTCTTCGGCATCACCGGCGACCTGGCCCGCAAGAAGCTGCTCCCGGCCGTGTACGACCTGGCCAACCGCGGGCTGCTGCCGACGAACTTCGCGCTGCTGGGCTTCGCCCGGCGGGACTGGGGTGACCAGGACTTCGCCGAGCTGGCCCGGGACGCGGCCCGCAACGCGGCCCGCACGCCGTGGCGGGAGGAGGTGTGGGAGCGGCTGGCCAACAGCGTCCGGTTCGTCCAGGGCTCCTTCGACGACGACAACGCCTTCGACGAGCTCGCCCACGCCCTCGCCGACCTGGAGAGCAGCCACGGCATCGGCGGCAACGCGGCGTTCTACCTGTCGATCCCGCCGGCGATGTTCCCCGTCGTGCTCAAGCAGATGCAGCGCACCGGCATGGCCGAGAGCACGCCGGACCGGTGGCGGCGGGTCGTCGTCGAGAAGCCCTTCGGCACCGACCTCGCCTCCAGCCGGGAGCTCAACGAGCTGGTCGACTCGGTGTTCAGCGCCGAGGACGTCTTCCGCATCGACCACTACCTGGGCAAGGAGACCGTCCAGAACCTCATGGCGCTGCGGTTCGCCAACGAGCTGTTCGAGCCGGTCTGGAACGGCCACCACGTCGACTCGGTGCAGATCACCATGGCCGAGGACGTCGGCATCGGCGGGCGGGCGGGCTTCTACGAGAAGACCGGCGCGGCGCGCGACGTGCTGCAGAACCACCTGCTGCAACTGCTCGCGCTCACCGCGATGGAGGAGCCGGTCGAGTTCTCCGCCGACGAGATCCGCACCGAGAAGCTCAAGGTGCTGCGCGCGATCTCGCTGCCCGAGGACCTGCACACCTTCGCCGTCCGCGGCCAGTACGAGCAGGGCTGGCTGGCCGGTCAGCGGGCCAGGGGCTACCGGCAGGAGGAGGGCGTCGACGCGCACTCGACCACCGAGACCTACGCCGCGGTCCGGCTCGGGGTGGAGACCCGCCGGTGGGCCGGCGTGCCGTTCTACCTGCGCACCGGCAAGCGGCTGCCGCGACGGGTCACCGAGATCGCGCTGGTGTTCAACCGCGCGCCGCACCTGCCCTTCGCCGACACCGACACCGAGGAGCTGGGCAACAACCAGCTGGTGGTGCGCGTGCAGCCCGACGAGGGGGTCACCCTCAAGTTCGGGTCGAAGGTGCCCGGCAGCGTCATGGAGGTCCGGGACGTGTCCATGGACTTCCTCTACGGCGAGCAGTTCACCGAGGCCAGCCCCGAGGCCTACGAGCGGCTGCTGCTGGACGTGCTGCTCGGCGACGCCACGCTGTTCCCGCGCAACGCCGAGGTCGAGGCCTCCTGGGCGGTCATCGACCCGCTCGAGGAGTTCTGGGCCGGCAGCACGCCGCACGCCTACCGGGCCGGCGAGTGGGGGCCGCGCGCGGCCGACGAGATGCTGGCCGCCGAGGGCCGCCGGTGGCGGCGTCCGTGAGGCGCCCCCGCGGAGAGGAGACGCGATGACGACGCTCTGGGACACCACCGGCTCGGCCGTGGTCAAGGAGCTCGCCGCCCAGCGGCGGACCGGCGGTGCGGTGCTGTCGGGGGTGGCGCTGACCCTGGTGGTCGTCGCCGACGAGGGCCGGGTGGCCGAGGCCGAGGAGGCCGCGACGGCGGCCGCCGAGCAGCACCCCTGCCGGATCCTCGTCGTCGTCCGCCGGCAGATCGAGGCCCCGGTGCCGCGGCTGGACGCCGAGGTGTCCATCGGCGGGCGGCTGGGCCCCGGCGAGGCGGTCGTCATGCGCATGTACGGGCGCCTGGCGCTGCACGCGGAGTCGGTCGTGCTGCCGCTGCTGGCCGCCGATGCGCCCGTGGTCACCTGGTGGCACACCGAGCCGCCGCGGCAGCTGAGCACCGACGCGCTGGCGGTCATCGCCGACCGGCGGATCACCGACAGCACGTCGGCGTCGGACCAGCTGGCCTCGCTGCGGACCCGGGCGCACGACTACTCCCCCGGCGACACCGACCTGGCCTGGACCCGCGCCACCGGCTGGCGGGCGACGCTCACCTCCGCGCTGGACTCGGTGTCCGGCCGCCGCGGGGACGCGGTGAAGGTGCTCGGCGCCCGCGTCGAGGGCGACCCCGGGGCGGCCACCGCCCAGCTGCTGCGCGGCTGGCTCGCGTCCCGCACCGGCAGCGCGGTCGAGGTCGTGCAGGCCACCCGGCACCCCGGGCCCAGCGGCATCGACTCGGTGTTCCTGACGCTGGACCAGGACGAGGAGGTGCGCGTGCACGCCGACCGCCGCGGCGGCGCGGTGATCAGCCAGCCCTACCGGCCCGACGCCACGATGGCGCTGCCCGACCGGTCGCTGGGCGACCTGCTCGGCGAGGAGCTGCGCCGGCTGGACCCCGACGAGCCGTACGCCGAGGCGCTGGAGGCCACCACCGGGGTGACCGGCCTGGCCGGCCGGGCGCCGGTGCGCGCGCACGTGTGGGTGGACCCGGCCGAGCACGCGGGCGCGCCGTTCGCGAGGGACGACGTCGGCACCAACAGCCCGCACGGGGAGGCGCCGACGGTGCCGCCGGACTCCGAGGGCACCGACGAGGTGGCCGAGCACGGCGAGCACGACACCCCGGACCCGACGGCGCCCGAGACCCCGTCCGAGGCCGGCTCCGGAGCGGCGCGGTGACGCTGCCTCCCGGGGACCGGATCGCCGAGGCGCTCGCGGAGCGGATCGAGGGCCCCACACCCGGGATCGTCGTCGAGCCCGACGCCGAGCTGCTGGCGCGGGCGGTGGCCTCCGCCCTGGTCGCGCGGCTGGCCGCGGCCCAGGCGGTGCACGGGACGGCGGCGGTGGTGCTCACCGGCGGCGGGATCGGGACGGCGGTGCTGCGGCACGCCGCGGAGCTGGCCGAGGAGCCGGCGCCCGGTCAGGCGGTCGACTGGACCGCCGTCGACGTCTGGTGGGGCGACGAGCGGTTCGTCCCGGCCGACGACGACGAGCGCAACGAGAAGGGCGCCCGCGAGGCGCTGCTGGACCGGGTCGGGGCGCCGCCGGAGCGGGTGCACCCGATCCCGGCGTCCGACGCCGGCTTCGACACCCCGGAGGAGGCCGCGGACTGGTACGCCGGGGCGCTGGCCGACGCCGCCCGCGACGCCGGGACCGACGGCCCGCTCCCCCGGTTCGACGTCCTGCTGCTCGGGATGGGCCCCGAGGGCCACGTGGCGTCGATCTTCCCGGACTCCCCCGCGGTCTCCGACGGACGGACCGTGGTGCCGGTGCGGGACTGCCCGAAGCCGCCGCCGACGCGGGTGAGCCTCGGCTTCGCCGCGATCACCGCCGCCGAGGAGGTCTGGCTGCTGGTGTCCGGGGAGGGCAAGGCCGAGGCCGTGGCACGGGCGCTGGGTGGCGCCGACCGGGCCGAGGTCCCGGCCGCCGGGGCCCGCGGCCGCCGGGCGACCCGCTGGCTGCTCGACGCCGCCGCCGCGAGCCGCCTGCCCGGGGCGGGGTGACCGCCGTCGACGGCTGCCTGCCGTGCGCCGTCGACGGAGGCCGACGCGTCCTGCTCCCGCACGCGGGTGCGGGAGGACGACCCGTGGCGGCTGTCGCTCGTGCTCCGCGGGGTGCTGCCCCGTCGACCCGGCGCCGCACCGCGCGGGCGGCCGCTGGTCGGCGGCCGCGGGCTGCCGGCGCCCGGCACGCCTGATCGCCCCGGCGGCGGCCCACGGGGCCGCTGCGGGGCGATCAGGCGGGAGCTCTAGGCGCCGCGGCGGGCCCGCAGCTTGGCGAGGGCCTCCTCGAGGAGAGCGTCACCGTCGGCGTCGCTGCGCCGCTCACGCACGTAGGCGAGGTGCGTCTTGTACGGCTCGGTCCGTGGCGCCGGCGGCGGCGCCTGCGGGTCCTGACCGGCCGGGAGACCGCAGCGCGGGCAGTCCCAGGTCTCGGGGACCTCCGCGTCGGTGGCGAAGGCCACCCGCGTCTCGTGACCCGAGCTGCACCAGTAGCCGACCCGGTGCCGCGGGGCCGCCTCTCCGCGCTCGGCCTCACCCATCGGACCCGCGCCGACCCGGGTCCCCCGGATCGCGTTGCCACCAGCCACGAGCGCCCCCTCGTCCTGACCTGCCTGCTGGATCGTCACGGCGCGTGATCACGCCGCCCGGGCAGTCTAGGGCCTGAGGGTGTCTCCCCGGTCACGATTTCGCCGCGACCAGGGGCGGGGGGGGGCTACACCTTGAGCAGGATGCCCAGCGCCACGATGCACACGGTCCAGATCAGGCCGGTGAACACGGTGAGCCGGTTGAGGTTCTTCTCGACGACCGAGGAGCCGGACAGCTGGGAGGAGACCGCGCCGCCGAACATCGAGGACAGGCCACCGCCCTTGCCCCGGTGCAGCAGGATCAGCACCACGAGCAGCACGCTGGTGAGGACCAGCAGCACGTTGAGGACGAGCTCGACCATGGCCCCAGCGTAACCGGTGCCCGCGGGCGTCCCGGTCAGCGCACGCCCGCGGTGGCCAGGTCGTGCCCCGCGTAGGGCTCCATGACCAGCCCGTTGTGCAGCCGCTGCCCGGCCAGGAGCTGCACGCGCGTCTCCACCAGCGGCACGTAGGCGCCGGTCCCGCCGGCCGCCGTCGCGACCTCCCGCCAGGCGCCCCGGGCCGCCTCCGGGTCGGCGGCGGCGCGGGCGGCGTCGACCAGCCCCGAGATCGCCGGGTCGGTGAGCCGGGCGTAGTTGGTGTTGCCGACCAGGCTCACCGAGCGGCCGTCGACCAGCGGCACGAGGAACGAGCCCGGCGTCGGGAAGTCGGCGGTCCAGGTGGCCAGCACGATGCCGAAGCCGTTGCGCGCCACGTTGTCGGGGCTGCCGACGTCGGTGGCGTAGAAGCTGGTCGCCGACAGCGGGCGCAGCTCCGCGGTGATCCCCACCTCCGCGAGCTGCGCGACGACCTCCTCGGCCACCGCGACGCTGGCCTGGGCGTCCGGCACGGCGAGGACCGTGCGGAACCCGTCGGGCTGCCCGCAGGCGGCCAGCGCCTCCCGGGCGGCGTCGGGGTCGGGGCCCCGGTCGGGGTCCTCCGGCCCGCCGCCCAGGGACCGCGGCCACAGCCGCGAGGTGCGGACGGCGTTGTCCGCGCCGCCGGCGACCTCCTGGACGGCGCCGCGGTCGACCGCGGCGGCCACCGCGGCCCGGCAGTTCGGGTCGTTCATCGGCGCGACGTCGGTGGGCAGCGCGAGCAGCCGCACCGCGCCGGTGGTCAGGTCGTCGACCCGGTCGGTCAGCGGTACGTCGCCGCCCGCCCCCTCGGCGAGCCGGGCGGCGGTGGCCGCGTGCAGGCCGGCGCCGGAGACGTCCACGTCGGCCGAGCCGGCGAGCAGCTCCTGGTCCCGCTCCAGGGTGGACAGCCCGGTGCGGACGACGACGCGGTCGGGCAGCGCCGTCCGGACCTCGTCGGTGGCCGGGTCCCACTGCGGGTTGCGGTCGAGGACGATGCCGGTCGCGGCGTCGACGGTGGTGACCGCGTAGGGGCCGGAGGAGACCGGGTCGCTGCCGTAGGCGGCCCCGGTGTCGTTCTCGATCGGCACCGGGCTGCTCGAGGGCAGCGCCAGCACGTAGGGGAAGTCGGGCTGGGCCGAGCGCAGCCGGAAGGTGATCGTCGCGTCGTCGGGCGTCTCGATCGCGGCCAGCCCGAGCCTGCCCGGGGTCTCGTCCTGGTACGGCCCGGCGTAGGGGTTCGCGGGGTCGTCGAGCAGGTCCACGACGTAGGTGGGCCCGCCGACGACGACGTCGGAGGCGAAGGACCGCTCGATGCCGTACTTGACGTCGCGCGAGGTGATCGCCCGGCCGTTCTCGAACCGGGCGCCCTGCTTGAGGGTGAACGTCCAGGTCAGGCCGCCGTCGGGGGTGGTGCCGAGGTCGGTGGCGAGGTCGGGCGCCAGCTCGCCGGTGCGGCCGGGCTCGCTGGCGTAGGTCACCAGGGTGCGGGTGTAGAGCCGCATGAGGTTCCACACGCCGGGCCGGTAGGACCGCTGCGGGTCGAGGCTGTCGACCTCGCTGGTGACCACGCGCAGCGTGCCGCCGGTCGCGTCCGAGGGCGCGCGGACGCCGTCGACGCCGGCGTCGGGCCCGTCACCGAGCACCGGGACGCCGCTGTCGCCGTCCCCGCCGCTGCTGCAGCTCACGGCCACCGCGACGACGAGCAGGACGACGAGGGCGAGCCCGAGGACGCGCCCGGGCGTGCCGCGCAGCCACTCGGGCAGGCGGCGACCCCGGGAGCGGGCGGGTCCCTGCAGTGTGCTGTCCACCCACCCGCTCCCGTGCGGCCGCGGGCTAGCTGCCGCCTGCGGCGATCCGACAGATCTGCGCGAACTCGTCGGCGTCCAGGCTCGCGCCACCGACCAGTGCACCGTCGACGTCCGGCCCGGCCAGGATCCCGGCCGTGTTCGCGGCCTTCACCGACCCGCCGTAGAGGATACGGACCGCCGCGGCCGTCTCCGGGCCGAAACGCCCGTCGAGGCGGGACCGGAGTGCGCCGCACACCTCCTGGGCGTCCTCGGGGGTGGCCACCTCGCCGGTGCCGATCGCCCACACCGGCTCGTAGGCCAGGACGACCCCGCGCACCTGGTCGGCCGACAGGCCCTCGAGGGCGGCGTCGAGCTGGTCGGTGCAGTGCGGGACGTGCTGTCCCGAGCGGCGGACGTCGAGGCCCTCGCCCACGCACAGGATCGGCGTGAGCCCGTGCCGCAGCGCGGCCTGCACCTTGGCGGCCACCGTCGCGTCGTCCTCGCCGTGCAGCGCGCGCCGCTCGGAGTGGCCGACGACGACGAAGCCGCAGGCGAGCGCGGCGAGCATCGCGCCGCTGACCTCGCCGGTGTAGGCGCCGGAGTCGTGCGCCGACAGGTCCTGCGCGCCGTAGCCGACCGGGAGCTTGTCGCCGGTGACCAGCGTCTGCACGCTGCGCAGCGCGGTGAACGGCGGGAGCACGACGACCTCGGCGTCGTCGAGCTCCCTCTCCTTGAGGCTGAAGACGAGCTTCTGCACCAGGCCGATGGCCTCCAGGTGCGTCATGTGCATCTTCCAGTTGCCCGCGATCAGCGGGCGGCGGCCCTCGCGCGGGGCGCGCGGCGCGGTGCGTGCCATCTCCGGCCCCCTCAGTCCGCGAGCACCGCGAGGCCCGGCAGCTCGCGGCCCTCGAGGTACTCCAGCGACGCGCCGCCGCCGGTGCTGATGTGCCCGTAGGCCGCCTCGTCGAGGCCGAGCTGCCGGACCGCGGCCGCGGAGTCGCCGCCGCCGACCACCGACAGCCCGTCGACGGCGGCCACGGCCTCGGCCACGCCGCGGGTGCCGGCCTGGAAGGGCGCCAGCTCGAACACGCCCATCGGGCCGTTCCAGAAGACCGTGCGGGCGCCGGCCAGCTCGCGGCCGAACGCCTCGACGGTGCGCGGGCCGACGTCGAGGCCCATCTGCCCGTCGGGGATCTGCTCGGCCGCGACGACGGCGGTCTCCACGTCGGCGCTGAACTCCGGCGCGACGACGACGTCGACCGGCAGCACGATCCGCTCCCCCGCCTCGGCCAGCAGCCGGCGGCAGGTGTCGACCTGGTCGGCCTCCAGCAGGGACGTGCCGACGCCGTGGCCCTGCGCGGCGAGGAAGGTGAAGCACATCCCGCCGCCGACGAGCAGCCGGTCCACCTTGGGCAGCAGCGCCTCGATGACGGCGAGCTTGTCGCTGACCTTCGAGCCGCCGAGCACCACGACGTAGGGCCGGTCGGGGTCGGTGGTCAGCCGCTGCAGCACGTCGAGCTCGGTGGCCACGAGCCGGCCGGCCACGTGCGGCAGCCGCTGCGCGACATCGAACACCGACGCGTGCCTGCGGTGCACGGCGCCGAACGCGTCGTCGACGTAGACGTCGGCCAGCGCGGCGAGCCGGTCGGCGAGCTCGCCGCGCTCGGCGTCGTCCTTGCTGGTCTCGGCGGCCTCGAAGCGGACGTTCTCCAGCAGCAGGACGTCGCCGTCGCCGAGCGCGTCCGCCCGGGCGCGGGCGTCGTCGCCGGCGACGTCGGCGGCCAGCGGGACCTCCGCGCCGAGCAGCTCCCCCAGCCGCGCGGCGACCGGGGCCAGCGAGTACTGCGGGTCGGGCGCGCCCTTGGGCCGGCCCAGGTGCGCCGCGACGACGACGCGGGCGCCGGCGTCGCGCAGCGCCACGATCGTCGGCAGGCTCGCCCGGATCCGGCCGTCGTCGGTGATGGCCCGGGTCTGCTTGTCGAGGGGGACGTTCAGGTCGGCGCGCAGCAGCACGCGCCGACCCGACACCCCCTCGGCGAGCAGGTCGTCGAGGGACCGCATCAGAGCGAGTCGCCGACGAGCTCGACCGAGTCGACCAGCCGGTTGGAGTAGCCCCACTCGTTGTCGTACCAGCCGAGCACCTTGGCCATCGGCCCGAAGACCTTGGTCAGCTTCGCGTCGTAGATGCACGAGGCCGGGTCGGTGACGATGTCGGAGGAGACGATCGGCGCCGAGGTGTACTTGAGGATCCCGGCCAGCGGGCCGGACTCGGCGGCCTCGCGGTAGGCGGCGTCGATGTCGTCGGCCGAGGCCTCGCGGGTCAGCTGGACGGTGAGGTCGGTGGCCGAGCCGGTGGGCACCGGGACGCGGACGGCGTAGCCGTCGAGCTTGCCCTGCAGCTCCGGCAGCACCAGGCCGATCGCCTTCGCGGCGCCGGTCGAGGTGGGGACCATGTTGAGCGCGGCGGCGCGGGCGCGGCGCAGGTCCTTGTGCGGGCCGTCCTGCAGGTTCTGGTCGGCGGTGTAGGCGTGGATCGTCGTCATCAGGCCGCGCTCGATGCCGAAGGCGTCGTTGAGCACCTTGGCCAGCGGGGCCAGGCAGTTCGTGGTGCAGGACGCGTTGCTGATGATCGTCTGGGTGCCGTCGTACTTGTCGTGGTTGACGCCCATGACGATGGTCAGGTCGTCGCCGGTGGCCGGCGCCGAGATGACGACCTTCTTCGCGCCGCCCTTGTCCACGTGCTTGCGGGCGTCGTCGGCCTTGGTGAAGAAGCCGGTGGACTCGACGACCACGTCGACGCCGAGGTCGCCCCACGGCAGCGCCGCCGGGTCGCGCTCGGACAGGACCCTCATGGTCTTGCCGGCGATGTCGATGCCGCCGTCGGAGGCGGCGACGTCCTCGCCCAGCACCCCCAGGATGCTGTCGTACTTGAGCAGGTGGGCCAGGACCTCGGGGCTGGTCAGGTCGTTGACCGCCACGATCTCGATGTCCTTGCCGCTGGCCGCGGCGGCACGCCAGAAGTTGCGCCCGATCCGGCCGAACCCGTTGATGCCCACGCGTACGGTCACGACTGACCTCCATGTGTCCCGGCGACGCCCGTCGCCCCGGTCGGCCGCACGGCGCGCGGCCTCGATCGGCGACGACCCTATCGGCCGGGGCGGGGTCCGTCCGGGTGAGGTCAGGCCCCGGCCACGAGCTCCGGGAGGTCGCCGGGCGGGGCCGGCACGGGCAGCGCCGGACCGGCGGCCGGCGCGGCGGCCGGCGCGGCGGCGACGACGCGGTCGCGGCCGGTCGCCTTGGCGGTGTAGAGCGCGCGGTCGGCCGCCTCGAGCAGGGCGGCCGCCGAGGTGCCGTCGGCCGGGCAGACGGCGACGCCGACGCTCACGGTGACGGCGACGTCCTCGCCGTCGAGCAGGTGGCGGACGGCGGCGACCTCGCGGCGGACCCGCTCGGCGCGGGCCAGCGCCTGCTCCCGCCCGGCGCCGGGCAGGACCACGACGAACTCCTCGCCGCCCAGCCGCGCGGCCGTGTCGCCCTCGCGGACGGCGGCGGCGAGCGTGCCGGCGACACCGAGGAGCACCCGGTCGCCGGAGGCGTGGCCGAAGCGGTCGTTGACGGCCTTGAAGTGGTCGACGTCGACGACGAGCAGCGACAGCTGCCCGGTGCGCGGCCGGCGGGCGAGGTCGGCCTCCAGCACCCGGTCGAGGTGCCGGCGGTTGTGCAGGCCGGTCAGCGGGTCGCGGACGGCCTCCTCGGCGACGACCGCGCGCAGCCGCTCGATGACCTCGACCTGCTCGGCCAGCTGCCGGTTGAGCCGCTCGACGGCGAGCTGCCGCTCCTGCTGCTCGCTCACGTCGCGGACGACGAGGATGCGGCCCAGCGCGCGGCCGCGGGGGTCGGCGACGGCGGAGTCGCGCACGTCGAGCCACACGCCGGGCCGGACCTGCGCGACGCGGTGGCCGTCGCGGCGCTCGGTGCTGAGCAGCACCCCGACCGCCCGGGGCCCGGCGACGTCGTGCAGGGCACGGCCGACGAGGTCGCCGTCGAGGTCGGGGCGCAGCTGCCGCAGCATCCGGGTGGCGGCGGGGTTGCAGTCGATGAGCACGCCGTCGGGGTCGACGACCAGCACGGCGTCGGGGACGGTCTCGACGACCTGCTCGCGGGCGACCGGGACCAGCCGCAGCAGGCCGCCGCGGAAGATGGCCCAGCAGTCGAGGAGCCCGGTGACCAGGAAGAACAGCGGGGTGACGTCGGTGCCGTGCCCGTCGAGCTGGGAGCCGACCGCGACCACGTTGCCGACCGTGGACAGGCACGCCGAGCCGAGCAGGATGCCGATCTGGCGGCGGAAGACGCCGGCGACGCGCAGCCAGCGGCGCGCGAGGACGGCGTAGGCCACGCCGATCAGCGCGTAGGAGTAGGCGGTGTGGGCCAGGAACAGGGGCCCGAACGTCACCCGGGACTCGGCGCCGGCGGTGCCGGTGACCATGTCGGTCATCACCAGGTCGCGGGTCGCGGGCAGCGCCCCGGTCAGGACGAGCAGGACCGGCTCGACCGCCAGCAGCGCCGCGGCGCGCGGCGCGAGCCGCCACGAGGGGTCGGCGACGGTGCGGGCCAGCACCCAGGTGCCCACGACCACCAGACCGACGGCGGCCATGAGCAGGGGGACGTAGACGCGCTGGACCGGCTCGCTGCCGGCCAGGTAGACGACGCCGTCGGCGGCCGACCAGGTGGCGACGCCGGCCATGGTGACCGCGAGCGCGGTGGCCGCGGGGGTGCGTCGCCGCCGGCGCCAGGCCAGGACGCCGGTGCCGACGGCGACCAGCGCGGCACAGCCGAAGACGACGGCCCAGTTCCCCGCGGTCATGCCGCCTCCGCTCCGCACCGGGGCGGGCCCGGACGGCCGCCTCCACCCCGCCCATCGGCGGCAGCGGGTGCGTCCTGCAGCGGCCCGGCCGCGCGCTCACCCGCGGGGGTGACGACGGCGGGGCGCCCCCCGCGTGAGCGGAGGGCGCCCCTCGTGACGTGCTGGAACGGCCGCCCTCCACGGTCCCGCGCCGAGCTCGCGAGGCGTGGGGGGAGGGGTGGTCCTCCTGCTACTGGGCGAGCATGTCCTCGGTGACCACCGACTCGGTGTCGGGGATGCCGAGGTCCTTGGCCCGCTTGTCGGCCATCGCCAGCAGACGCCTTATCCGGCCGGCGACGGCGTCCTTGGTCATCGGCGGGTCGGCGCGCTGGCCGAGCTCCTCCAGCGAGGCCTGGCCGTGCTCCAGGCGCAGCCGGCCGGCGACGAGCAGGTGCTCGGGGGCGTCGCCCGCGAGGATCTCCAGCGCCCGCTCGACGCGCGCGCTGGCCGCGACCGCGGCGCGGGCCGAGCGGCGCAGGTTGGCGTCGTCGAAGTTGGCCAGCCGGTTGGCGGTGGCCCGGACCTCGCGGCGCATCCGCCGCTCCTCCCAGGCCAGGACCGCGTCGTGGGCGCCCATGCGGGTGAGTAGCGCGCTGATCGCGTCGCCGTCGCGGACGACGACCCGGTCGGCGCCGCGGACCTCGCGGGCCTTGGCGGCGATGCCCAGCCGGCGGGCCGCGCCGACCAGGGCCATGGCCGCCTCCGGCCCCGGGCAGGTCACCTCGAGCGACGAGGAGCGGCCGGGCTCGGTGAGCGAGCCGTGCGCGAGGAAGGCGCCCCGCCAGGCGGCCTCGGCGTCGTTGATGCTGCCGGAGACCACCGACGGCGGCAGGCCGCGCACCGGGCGCCCGCGCTGGTCGACCAGCCCGGTCTGGCGGGCCAGGCCCTCGCCGTGCTTGGCGATCCGGACGAGGTACCGCACGCCGCGGCGGATGTTGCCGCCGGCGAGCACGCTGACCCCGCTCGTGTAGCCGTAGACCTCGCTGATGTCCCGGCGCAGCCGGCGTGCGACCGAGCCGGTGTCCAGCTCGGCCTCGATGACCACCCGGCCGCCCACGATGTGCAGGCCGCCGGAGAAGCGCAGCAGCGCCGTCACCTCGGCCTTGCGCTCGGAGGTGCGCGTGCACTCCACCCGCGACAGCTCGTCCTTGACCATGGCCGTCATCGCCACGACGACCACCCCCTGCTCTGCTGCGGCGCCATCCTCGGCGTCACCTCTCCCCCTCGTACCGTCTGGGCACCCCCGCTCCCGGTGCTCCGGCCGGGACCGTTCCCGCTCACCGTGCCCCGACCACCGAGCTCAGCGCGGCCCCCAGGCGCGCGGGGTCGTGGCGCGGTGATCCGTCGGGCGCGGCGACCGGAGCCAGGACCAGCTCGGCGCCACACTCGCGCACCGCTGACAGGAGACCACAGCGGTCAACCACCGATTCCGCATCCGCGACCACGGTGTGCAGCGCCACACCGCCCAGGTGCGCCTGCAGCACCCGCAGGTGCTCCTCCGGCGAGAAGCCGTCGGTCTCCCCCGGCTGCGGCTCCAGGTTGAGGACGACGACCACCCGGGCGCGGGTGGCGGCCAGCGCGGCGCGCAGCCGCGGCACCAGCAGGTGCGGCAGCACCGACGTGTACCAGGAGCCGGGGCCCAGCGACACGACGTCGGCCCTGGCGATCGCCTCGAGCACGTCGGGGTGCACCGGCGGGTCCGGCGGCGACACGAGGATGTCGCGCACCCGCCCCGGGGTGGACGCGATGGCGACCTGCCCGCGGATGGTGCGGGTGCGCGCGGGGTCGTCGGGGTCGACGGTCTCCACGCGGGCGACGAGGTCCAGCGGCACGTCGGCCATCGGCAGCACCCGGCCGCACGCGCCGACCAGCTCGCAGACCGCGTCGAGGGCGCGGACGGTGTCGCCGCCGTGCAGCTCGACCAGCCCGGTGAGCAGCAGGTTGCCCACCGGGTGCCCGGCCAGCACGCCGGTGCCGCCGAGGCGGTGCTGCAGCAGCCGGGCCATCTCCTGCCGGCCGTCGTCCTCGCCGGCCAGCGCGGCCAGCGCCATCCGCAGGTCACCGGGCGGCAGCACCGGCATCTCCCGGCGGATGCGGCCGGACGAGCCGCCGTCGTCGGCGACCGTGACGACGGCGGTGAGGTCGGGCGTGATCCGCCGCCAGGCGCCCAGCGCCGCTGCCAGCCCGTGGCCGCCGCCGAGGGCGACGACCCGGGGGCCGCCGGACCCGGGCGCCGTGTCGTCGCCGCCCACTACTCGCGGCCCAGGTCGCGGTGGCGCGCGACCGCGTCGGTGCCCTCGGCGCGCAGCCGGCGGGCGAACTCCTCGGCGATGGCGACGCTGCGGTGCTTGCCGCCGGTGCAGCCGACCGCGAGCGTCAGGTAGCGCTTGCCCTCCCGCCGGTAGCCGGGGATGAGCAGCCGCAGGACCTCGGTGTAGCGGTCGAGGAACGGCCCGGCGTCGGCCTGGCCGAGCACGTAGTCGCGGACGTCGGCGTCCTGCCCGGTGTGCGGGCGCAGCTCGGGCAGCCAGTGCGGGTTGGGCAGGAACCGGGCGTCGACGACGAGGTCGGCGTCCAGCGGCAGCCCGTACTTGAAGCCGAAGCTGAGCACGGTCGCCGTCAGCGGCGGCGTGCGGCCCTCGCGGGCGAAGGCGTTCTCCAGCGTGGCGCGCAGCTGGTGCACGTTGAGGTCGCTGGTGTCCACCCACAGGTCGGCCTCGCCGGCGATGCCGGTGAGCAGCGTGCGCTCGGCGGTGATGCCGTCGAGGGGGCGCCCGGAGCCCTGCAGCGGGTGCTCGCGCCGGTTGGACTCGTAGCGGCGCACCAGCACCTCGTCGCGGGCGTGCACGAACACCACCCGGGGACGGTGGCCGGCCTCGGCGAGCACCCGGATGGCCTCCTGCAGGTCGCTGGAGAAGGCCCGGCTGCGGACGTCGACGACGGCGGCGAAGCGGCGCACGTCGCCGCGGGCGCCGAGCTCCACCATCGGCAGCAGCAGCGCCGGCGGCAGGTTCTCGACGACGTACCAGCCGAGGTCCTCGAGCACCCGTCCGGCGGTGTTCTTGCCCGCGCCGGACAGCCCGGTGACGACGACGACCTCGACCGGCGGGGTCTCGGTGCCGGCCGGGTCCAGCCCGGCGGGGACGTCGGCGTGCGGCCCGTGCTGGCCTTCCGGGGTCGGCCCCGGTGCCGTCCCCGCGTCCTGCCCGGCGCTCACGAGGCGACCCGGCCGACCTCGGCGGTCTCCCCGGCCCCGGGGCGGGGGGTGCCCCGCTCCGCCGGCCCGCTGGGTGCCGTGGTGCTCTCCACGACGGTCTCCGCACCGGTCTCCGCGCCTGTCTCCGCGCCGGTCGCCGCCGCGTCCTCCTCGGCGGGACGGCCCGCGTCGTCCCCGGCGGCGGGCTCGGCGACGGCGGCCATGACCGCCTCCGCCGTCCGGCGGCCGATGCCGGGGACGGCCGTGAGCTCCTCCACCGTGGCCGCGCGCAGCCGCTTGAGGGACCCGAACTGCTTCATCAGCGCCTTCCGCCGCGTCTCCCCGAGACCGGGGACGTCGTCCAACAGGGAGACCAGCATGCTGACCGAACGCTTCTGCCGGTGGTAGGTGATCGCGAACCGGTGGGCCTCGTCCCGCACCCGCTGCAGCAGGTACAGCGCCTCGGAGGTGCGCGGCAGGATCACCGGGTCGCTCTCCCCGGGCAGCCACACCTCCTCCATGCGCTTGGCCAGCCCGCAGACGGCGACGTCGACGATGCCCAGCTCGTCCAGCGACCGCGCCGCCGCGGCCACCTGCGGCGCGCCGCCGTCGACGACCAGCAGGTTCGGCGGGTAGGCGAACCGGCGCGGCCGGCCCTCCTCCGCGGCGACGCCCTGCTCGTCGCGCCGGTCGGCCTCCTCCTTGAGGTGCCGGGCGAAGCGGCGGCGGACCACCTCGGCCATCGCCGCGGTGTCGTCGGTGCCCTCGTGCACGGCGAAGCGCCGGTAGTCGGACTTCTTCGCCAGCCCGTCCTCGAACACCACCATCGAGGCGACGACGTTCGTCTGCTGCACGTGGCTGATGTCGATGCACTCGATGCGCAGCGGCGCCTCGGGCAGCTCGAGCGCCTCCTGCAGCTCCGCCAGGGCCAGCGAGCGGGCGGTCAGGTCGCTGGAGCGCTTGACCCGGTGCCGGGCGAAGGCCTCCTTCGCGTTGCGCTCGACGGTCTCCAGCAGGCTGCGCTTGTCGCCGCGCTGCGGCACGCGCAGCGACACCTTCGACCCGCGCAGCTCGCTGAGCAGCTCCTCGTAGACGTCGGCGTCGTCGGGGAGCTCGGGGACGAGCACCTCCTTGGGCACCGACTCGCCCGCCTCGAAGGAGCCGGTCTGCTCGTCGACGCCGCCGTAGACCTGCAGGAGGAACTGCTCCACCAGCTCGCCGGTGGTGACCTCCTCGACCTTGTCGATGATCCAGCCGCGCTGGCCGCGCACCCGGCCGCCGCGGACGTGGAAGACCTGGACGGCGGCCTCGAGCTCGTCCTGCGCGAACGCGACGACGTCGGCGTCGGTGCCGTCCCCGAGGACGACGGCCTGCTTCTCCATCGCCCGCCGCAGCGCGCCGAGGTCGTCGCGCAGCCGGGCGGCCTTCTCGTACTCCATCGCCTCGGCGGCCTCGGCCATCTCCCGCTCGAGGCGCTTGACCATGAGGTCGGTGCGGCCCGCCATGAAGTCGCAGAAGTCGTCGACGATCGCCCGGTGCTCCTCGGCGCTGACCCGGCCCACGCAGGGGGCGGCGCACTTGCCGATGTAGCCGAGCAGACAGGGCCGGCCGATCTGCCCGGCGCGCTTGAAGACGCCGTTGGAGCAGGTGCGGGCCGGGAAGACGCGGGTGAGCGTGTCGAGGGTCTCGCGGATGGCCCAGGCGTGCGCGTAGGGGCCGAAGTAGCGGACGCCCTTCTTCTTCGGCCCGCGCATCACCTGCAGCCGCGGGTACTCCTCGTTGAGGGTCACGGCCAGCGACGGGTAGCTCTTGTCGTCGCGGTACCGGACGTTGAACCGCGGGTCGAACTCCTTGATCCAGTTGTACTCGAGCTGGAGGGCCTCGACCTCGGTGCCGACGACGGTCCACTCGACGCTCGCCGCCGTCGTGACCATCTGCCGGGTGCGCGGGTGCAGGCCCGCGACGTCGGCGAAGTAGCTGTTGAGCCGCTGGCGCAGGCTCTTGGCCTTGCCGACGTAGACGACGCGGCCCGTGGGGTCGCGGAACCTGTAGACCCCTGGCGACTCGGGGATGGAGCCGACCGCCGGGCGGTACGTGGACGGGTCGGGCACGCATCCACAGTAGGTGGCGCGGCCG
The DNA here is from genome assembly GCF_054050335.1 of Geodermatophilus sp. SYSU D00698. Lineage (NCBI taxonomy): Bacteria > Bacillati > Actinomycetota > Actinomycetes > Geodermatophilales > Geodermatophilaceae > Geodermatophilus > Geodermatophilus sp. SYSU D00698. Next base: position 14,990 of record NZ_JBJGZD010000006.1, on the reverse strand, counting down.
ACGGTCTGCTCACCCTCGGTCGCGGGGAAGCACATCCGTGTGGTTCAGCCCACCCGCGACTCCAGCCAGGCGAGCAGGTCGGCGGTCACCTCGTCCCGGTTGGTCTCGTTGAACACCTCGTGGCGGGCGTCGGGGTAGACGTGCTGCTCCACCGGCAGGCCACGCTCGCGCAGCAGGCCGGCGAGCGCGGTCACCTGGGCGGCGTCCTCGCCGCCGACCGGGTCGCGCCGCCCGGACAGCAGCAGCACCGGCAGGCCGTCCGGCAGCCCGGCGACGGCCTCGGGGGCCGCGGCGCGGGCGGCGAGGGTGAACATGCCGGCGCCGTACCGGTGGGTGGGCGGGACGCCGTCGCCGCACAGCGGGTCGGCGAGGTAGGCGTCGACCTCGGCGGGGTCGCGGGTCAGCCAGTCGTAGGGCGTGCGCGCCGGCTCGAACGGCGCGTTGAAGGCGGCGAGGGCCTCCATCGGCTCGTCGCCCGCCCCGCCGGCCACCGCGGCCTCGAGCTGCTCCGCCGTCGCGGCGAGGTGCGGTGCCACGCCGATCGGCCCGGACAGCACCAGCCCGGCCAGCCCGTCGCCGTCCCGCTCGGCCGAGGCCAGCGCGACCGCCGAGCCGAGCGAGTGGCCGAGCAGCACGGAGGGGACGCCGGGGTGGTCGGCGGCCAGCCGGCGGCCCAGCTCGCGGACGTCGTCGAGGACGGCGTCGCTGCCCGCGGCGTGACCGGCGGCGGGGTCGCCGAACCGGCCGGGGCCGGTCGACCGCGCGGTGAGCCCGTGGCCGCGCTGGTCCTGCGCGGCCACGGCGAACCCGCGGGCGGTGAGCGCGGCGGCCAGGCGGCCGTAGCGGCCGGCGTGCTCGGACAGCCCGTGCACCACCTGCACGACCGCGCGCACCTCGCCGTCGGGGGTCCAGCGGCGCTCGGCGAGCCGCGTGCCGTCGGCGGCGGGGACGAGGGTAGGATCGGCGGGCAGGGTCACGGGGCTGGCCTCCTCGGACGTCGTCGTCGGAGGTCAGCCTGCCGGTCCGCCCGTCCCGCCGCAGGGCGGGCGGGGGTCAGCCGGCCGGGCGGGAGCGGTGCAGCGCCGGCAGGTGCACCGCCGCGACGGCGCGCCGGCCCAGGCGGACCGCGCGGCTCCCCAGCAGGAGCGCCGCGACCAGCCCGACCCCGCCGGCGAGGAAGGCCGTCACGCCGGAGACGGTCCCGGTGCCCACGGCGGACGCCACCACGGCCACGAGCCCCACGAGGACCAGCGTGGAGCGGATCCCGTCACTGGGCCGGGGCTGACCGCAGTGCGCCAGGTCGGGATCGCAGTCGGGCGTGAGCGCGCTCATGGGCGACTCCATCCATCGAGGACCCCGCCACGCCGGTCCGGCGGCGTGACGTCCGTCACACAGAAGATAAGCGCAGTGACGCCCGGCGTTCAAGCCGTCGCCGCGGGAGGGCCCTTCACGGCGAGGATCGGGCAGTCGACGGTGAGCAGGATCCGCTGGGCCGCGCTGCCCATGAGCAGCTTGCCGACGACGCTGCGCCGGCGCAGGCCGATGACCAGCAGCTCCGCGCCGGTCTCGGAGACCGCGTCGGCGAGCTCCTCGGCGACGTCGCGGCCGATCGGCTGGCGCAGCTCGACGGGCAGGCCGGAGACGGTGAGCTCGTCCTGCAGCCGGCGCAGCGGGGCGCCCTGCAGGTACTCCTCGTCGACCAGCGCGTCGCCGCGGCTGCTGTTGACCACGACGAGCCGGGCGCCGCGGCGGTGCGCCTCGGCCAGGGCGTGCTCGAGCGCCGCCTGCCCGCGCGGGGTGGGCACGTGCCCGACGACGACCACCGGCTGCCGGCTCACCGCTCCTCCTCCCCGTCGGCGCGCGCACCGACGCGCTCGTCCTGCCCGTGCTCGTGGTGCCGCAGCCCCTCCCCCGCCTGCAGCTCCTCCGGGGTGGAGCGGCGGCCGCGCACGGCCCGCAGCACCACCGGCAGCACCAGGGCGAGCAGCGCCAGGAACAGCACGACCCGGCTGAACCAGGTCTCGACCAGCACGCCGAGGTCGCCGCTGCTGATCGCCAGCGCGCGCCGGAGGTTGGTCTCCGCGACCGGGCCGAGGATCAGCCCGATGACCGCGGGGGCCACCGGCCAGCCGTAGCGGCGCATCGCGAACCCCAGCATGCCGAGGACCAGCAGCAGGACCAGGTCCAGCGGGTCGGCGTTGACCGCGTAGCAGCCCAGCGAGGCGAACAGCAGGATCCCGGCGTAGAGGTAGGGCCGCGGGACGCGCAGCAGCTGCACCCACACCCGGGCCAGCGGCAGGTTGAGCACCAGCAGCATGACGTTGCCGACGAGGAGCGCGGCGATCAGCGTCCAGACCAGCGAGGACTCGGTGGACAGCAGCGTCGGGCCGGGCTGGATGCCGTAGCCCTGGAAGGCGGCCAGGATGATCGCCGCGGTGGCCGAGGTGGGCAGGCCGAGGGTGAGCAGCGGGACGAGGACGCCCGCGGCCGCGGCGTTGTTGGCCGCCTCCGGTCCGGCGACGCCCTCGATCGCCCCGCGGCCGAACTCCTCCGGGTGCTTCGTGAGCTTCCGTTCCGCGGCGTAGGACAGGAACGTCGGGATCTCCGCGCCGCCGGCCGGCAGCGCGCCGAGCGGGAAGCCCAGCGCCGTCCCGCGCAGCCACGGGCCGACCGAGCGGCGCAGGTCGCGGCGCGTGAGCCAGGGCCCGGAGGCGGCCATCACCTGCACCGGCCCGCGGCGCAGCCGGGAGGCGACGTACAGCGCCTCCCCCACCGCGAACAGCGCCACCGCCACCACGACGACGTCGATGCCGTCGGCCAGCTGCGGGACGCCGAGGGTGAACCGCTCCTGCCCGGTGAGCACGTCGGTGCCGACCAGCCCGAGGTAGAGGCCGACGCCGAGGGAGGCCAGCCCGCGCAGCGGCGAGGCGCCCAGGACGGTGGCGACCGCGACGAAGGCCAGCACGGCGAGGGCGAAGTAGTCGGCCGGGGTGATGCCGATGGCCAGGTCGACGACGGTCGGGGCGACCAGCGCCAGCAGCAGCGTGGCGATGGTGCCGGCGACGAACGACCCGATCGCCGCGGTGGCCAGCGCGGCGGCGCCGCGGCCGGCCTTGGCCATCCGGTTGCCCTCGAGCGCGGTCATGATCGAGCTGGACTCACCGGGGGTGTTGAGCAGGATCGACGTCGTCGAGCCGCCGTACATGCCGCCGTAGTAGATGCCGGCGAACATGATGAACGCCGTCGTCGGCTCCAGCGCGTAGGTGACCGGCAGCAGCAGCGCGACGGTCATCGCCGGGCCGATGCCCGGGAGCACGCCGACGGCGGTGCCCAGCAGCACGCCGAGCAGCGCGAACAGCAGGTTGACCGGGGTGAGCGCGTCGACGAAGCCGCCGGCCAGGTCCGCGAGGGCGCCCATCAGAACCAGCTCGTCGCCAGCTCGAGGAGGGTGCCGCCGGGCAGCGCGACGCCGAGGCCCTTGACGAACACGATCCAGACGACGACCGAGAGCACCCCGCCGGCCAGCAGCGGCCGCACGATGCCGCGCGCGCCGAGGGCCCAGGCGACGAGCGCGAACATCAGCGTGACCGCCAGCGGCCAGCCGATGACGTTGATGAGCAGCGCGTGGCCGAGGAACGCGACGGCGATGACCCCGACCGCCGCCCACGACGTCGGGGCGTCGGGGTCGACGTCCTCGCTCTCGTCGGAGGGCCCGCGGTCCCCCTTGAGCACGCGGAAGCCCAGCCCGAGCGCGGTGGCCAGGACCACCCCGCCGACCAGGTACGGGAAGAAGCGCGGGCCGATGGCGTTCGCCGAGCCGGGGACGGCGATGTTCGCGGCGTCGAGGACGAGGTAGAGCCCCAGCGCGCCGAGCAGGACCACCATCGCCAGCTCGCCGCGGCTGACCCCGGCCGGCGGCGGGGCGGGGTGCCGCGACTCCGCGGCGTCGTGCGTGCCGGTCGCGTCGGCGGTGGACACGTCCGGGTCCGGCGACGCGCCGCTCACTGCACGAGCCCGATCTGCTCCAGGATCGCGCGCACCCGCGCCTCCTCGTCGGCCAGGAAGTCGCCGTACTCGTCGCCGGTGAGCAGCAGGTCGTCCCAGCCGTTGGTCTCGACGGCCTCGGCCCACTCGGGGGTGTCGTGGACGTCCACGACGAGCTGCGTGAGGTCCTCGCGCGCCTCCCGCGACATCCCCGGCCGGGCCATGAGGCCGCGCCAGTTGGAGACCTCGACGTCGAAGCCGGACTCGACCAGGGTCGGGACGTCGGGCACCTGGTCGGACCGCTCGGCCGTGGAGACCGCGAGGCCGATCAGGTCGCCGGTGCGGACCTGCTCGCCGTAGTCGGTGGGGCCGGAGATCCCGGCGGCGACCTGGTTGCCGAGCAGCGCGGCGAGCGACTCACCGCCGCCGGAGTAGGCGATGTAGTTGACCTGCCCGGGGTCGATGCCGGCGGCCTCGGCCAGCAGCCCGGCGAGGATCTGGTCGGTCCCGCCGGCCGAGCCGCCGGCGATGGGGGTGCCGGCCGGGTCGGCGGCCCACGCCTCCACGAAGCCCCCGATGTCGGTGTAGGGCGCCTCGGCCGGGGCGACGATGAGCTCGGTCTCGCCGATCAGCCGGGCGATCGGGGTGACGTCGGAGAGCCGGGTGGCGGAGTCGTTGGTGTCGACGGCGCCGACCATGACCAGGCCCATCATCATGAGCAGCGCGTCGTCGGTCTCCCGGGCGAGCTGGCCGAGGCCGATCGTGCCGCCGGCGCCCTCGACGTTGAACACCTGCACGTTGCGGGCCAGGCCGCTGGTCTGGACGACCCGCTGGAAGACGCGCGCCGTGGTGTCCCACCCGCCGCCGGGGCTGGCCGGCGCCATCAGCCGCAGCCGGGAGAGGTCGCCGGGCTGGACGACGGTGCCGGCACACCCGCCGAGCGCCCCGGCCGCGGCCGCCAGCGCCGGGGCGGCCACCGTCCCGGCGAGGAACGACCTCCGGCTGAGCGTCACGGACGGCCTCCCCTCGGTGGTGACGGCGGTCACACCGGACGCTAGACCCGGCGGGAGGCGCGGGCCAAGGCGCGGTCGAGCCGGCGGACCCGGACGTGCGGGTTCCGCGGCCGGCCCCTGCCGGCTCCGTGACGGCCGGGCCCGGGGACCGCGACGCGGTCCCGGCGGGCCCGGCCGGCGGGTCACGCCGAGGGCGGCGGGGTCATCTGGGCGATGCGGACGGAGTTGCCGAACGGGTCGCGGAAGCCGAAGTCGATGCCGTAGGGCTGCACCACCGGCTCCTCGGGCAGGTCGACGCCCTTCTCCTTGAGCGCGGCGTGGGTCTTGTGCGCGTCGTCGGTGGTGAGGAACAGGTGGCCGCCGCCGGCGCCCTTGGTGACCAGGTCGCGCACCGTGTCGGCGATCTCCGGGCTCACCGACGGCGGGGCGGGCCGCTCCAGCAGCACCGCGTGGCCGGGGTCGCTGGGCAGGACGACGGTGAGGAAGCGCATCGGCCCGAACTGCTGGTCGGTCTGGACCTCGAAGCCCAGCTTGCCGACGTAGAAGTCCAGCGCCTGGTCCTGGTCGAGGACGTAGAGGGAGGTGATCGAGATGGAGGTCAACATGCCGACGACGCTAGGGGCGGGCGTCGGTGGCGGGCTTCTCCGGAACTGCTGTCTTCTCGCTGGGCCGCAGCCAGCGCATGCCGAAGCAGGAGGGCACCGGCGCCAACGGCCCGCGCCGCCGGTAGACGCTCGGGGGCTCCCCCACGACCTCGGCGAAGACCCGGCTGAACGTGCCGAGGCTGGAGAAGCCGACGGCCATGCAGATGTCGGTGACCGTGCGGTCGGTGCTGCGCAGCAGGAACATCGCCCGCTCCACCCGCCGGCGCTGCAGGTACCGGTGCGGCGTCTCGCCGAAGGTCTCCTTGAAGGTGCGGATGAAGTGCGCCTCGGAGACGTGCGCGATGCGGGCGAGCGCCGGGACGTCCAGCGGTTCCCCGTAGGAGCGGTCCATCTCGTCCCGCGCCCGCAGCATGCGCCGGTTGGAGTCCTCGCTGGCCCGGCTCACCCGGGCAGCATCCCAGGGACTCGACGGGATCCTGACCCACGACGGCGGCACGTCACTCCGCGGAGGGCCGTCCGCGGGCGCCGGGGGCTCGGGCTACCCGTTCACCCCGCGAGCCGGCGGCACCGCGGGCACGGGTCGTCCGCCGCGCGCCAGGGGGCCTCCAGCACCTGCACGATCGCGCCGCAGAGCGCGACCTCGTTCTCCCCCGTCAACTCCTCCGCGCTGCGGTGCACCTCGACGGCGTGCACGAGCCCCGTCTCCCCGCCCGGACTCATCCGCGGCGGCCAGCAGGACCGCGGCCGGCCGCACAGGAGGCTCGCGCCGGCCGCACTGACTGTTCGGTCAGTAATCACGGTCCCAGCGTGCCCCGGATCACATCCGGCCGCGCCTCGGACGATGCCGTCTTGTTACCGTGGTGCCGTTCTCCCCGGTCAGCGGCTCGTGCGCCTCGTTCTTCGAACCTATGAGCGCTCAGGTGGTCGACGTGGTGACCGCCCCGGTGCCGTGGCGCCGGCGGTCGGACCGTCGTCCGGGCCGCTGGGTGCCGCGCAGGCCGCCGACCGGGAGATCGCCCGGTCGACCGCCCGACCGCCGCGCCCGACCTGGCCGGCTGCTGCGCCGGCCACCACCGCGGCGAGCACCGGGCCCCCGGCTGGCGGCACCGCCCGGCCGCCGACGGGACCCTCACCGTCACCACCCCCACCGGCCTCACCGCGACGACCACCCCACCGCCCTGCCGAGGCGGGACCCGGGTCGAGGCGCGTGTGCGACCCGGAGCGTTGACCGGTCCCGGACGCCGCGGAGACGATGACGGGCGCACGCCCTGCATGGCCGACCTGCATGGCCGACCTGCATGGCCGACCTGCATGGCCGACCTGCCGCGCGCCGGCCCGAGCGACGGGAGCGACCATGGCGGACACGGGAACGATCACGGTGCCCCACCTCGGCACGTCGGCCATCGGCCACCGGTTCGGCCGGCCCTACGACCCCTCGCTCCCGACGCTGGTCCTGGTCAACTCCTTCAGCACGTCCGCCGACCTCTACCGGCCCCGGTTCGCCGACGAGGACCTCGCCGCCACCGCCAACCTGCTCGCGCTCGAGCCCTACGGCCACGGCCGCACCCGTGCCTCGTACGAGCAGTTCACCTACTGGGACTCGGCCGTCGCCGACCTGCAGGTCCTCGACGCGCTCGGCATCCCCGAGGCCTTCGTCCTGGGCACGTCACAGGGCGGGTGGGTGGCGGCCCGGATGGCGATGCTGGCGCCACGCGTCGTGACGGGCATCGTCCCCCTGGGCACCTCGATGGACCACGAGAGCCCGCGCAGCCGCGACCTGGGCTGCTGGGACGGCGTCGCCTTCTGCACCCCGGCCATCCACGCGCTCGCCGAGGAGGTCGGCGACGACTGGGCCGTCCCGGTGGAACTGGTCGACGCCGTCCTCGCCGAGGGGCTCGGCGAGGACGTGTCACCGGCCGAGCGCTCGTCCTGGCACGAGACGCACCAGCAGAACTACAGCGGAGACGGCGGCCGCCGCCGTCTCCGGCTGTCCAGCATCAACCTGCGCGACCGCGACGGCCTGCACGGGCGCCTGGACGACGTGCGGTGCCCGGTCCTGTGGATGCACGGCACCGAGGACATGGTGTACTCCGTCGCGAACGCCGAGCAGGAGATCGGGCTCTTCACGAGCAGTGCCGACGCCGAGCTGCGGGTCGTCGCCGGCGGCCGGCACTTCCCGAGCGCCTCGCACCCCACCGAGGTCGATCGGGCGACGATCGACCTCATCCGGCGCTGGACGTAGCGGCGCCGCCCTTCCCGAGGCCCTCGTGCCGACCGTCCGCGGACCCACGATCCCACCGCGCCTGCTCCTCACGGCGCTGCTGGCCCTCGGGCTGGCGCTCGCGGCGCCCGGCACCGCGTCGGCGCACCCGCTGCTGCTCGCCACCGAGCCGGTCGCCGACAGCACCGTGATGACGACCCCGCGGGCGGTCACCCTGACCTTCGCGGCCCGGCCGGCGGGCGGCGAGGTCACGGTCACGGGGCCGGACGGCGCGTCCGCCGGTGCCGGCCCGGTCGTGCTCGACGGCGCCGTCCTGGTCGCGCCCGTCGCCCTCACCACGGCGGGCCGGCACACCGTCACCTGGTCGGCGGTCTCCGACGACGGCCACCGCCAGCGCGGCGTCTTCGTCTTCTACCACGCACCCGCGGCACCGCCGTCCCCGCTCGCGCCGGCCCCGGGCACCCCGACGCCCCCCACCGGGGAGCCCGCCCGCACCGGCACGGCGTCCGGCCCCGACGACGGCGGCGCACCGGCCCGGGCGGTACCCGTCCTGGTGGCCGTCGGGCTCGCGACGGCCCTGGCCGCCGCGTTCCTCGTGCGGCGCGGACGCCGCTGAGGCGCGACGCGACCGGCCTCAGTCCGCCTGCTCCCAGCGCCCACCCGAGCGGGTCACGCGGCCACGCGCCAGCTGCGGGAAGTGGGCGCCCACGCCGGACGTCCCCTCCTCCCCCAGCTCCCGCCACAGCCGCCGCCGGGTGCGGTGGGCCAGCGCGGCGTCGACGTCGCCCATCGACCGCCAACCCGGCTCGGCCAGCTGCACCGGGCAGGTGACGGCGTCGCCGAGCAGCACCAGGCGCTCCCCGCCGGAGGTCACCGACACGGCCAGGTGCCCCGGCGTGTGCCCGGGCGTCAGCCGGGCGTCGACCCCGGGCGTCACGGTGGCGTCCTCCGCGAGCGGGCGCAGCCGCGCCGTCCCGGCCCAGCGGCGGAAGCCGGTGCGGACGTGGCCGGCCATCTCCCCCGGCCCGTCGACGAAGTGGGCGCCGTCGGCGGCACCGAACCAGATCGTCGCCCCGGGGAACCCCGGCTCGCCGTCGGGCCCGAACAGCCAGCCGACGTGGTCGGCGTGCAGGTGCGTGCACACCACGTCGGTGACGTCGTCCGGGCGCACGCCCAGCGCCCGCAGGCCGGTCGGCAGCTGCCCGCCGACGAGCAGCATCCGGTCCGGCAGGGACTGCGCCTCCGGCCCCATGCCGGCGTCGACCAGGACGACCCGGTCGCCGGTGCGGACGACGAAGCAGCCGATCGGCAGCCACGCGGCGTCGTCCCGGGCGAACAGCTCCGGGTGCGCGCCGGGCGGGACGTCGGCGCCGAAGTAGCTCGGGCGGGCGACGAACGTCCCGTCCGCGACGGCGTCGACCCGCACCTCGCCGATGCGCATCCCCGAGGCTCCGGTCAGCTGGCGCGCTTGCGCGTGGCCCGCTTCTTCGGCCCGGCCGCCGCGGCCTCGATCGCCGCCGGGTCGAGCATCGGCACCAGGTAGCGCCCGGTGTGCGACTCGGGGATCGACGCCACGAACTCCGGCGGCCCCTCGGCCACCACCGTGCCGCCGCGGAACCCGCCCTCGGGACCCATGTCGACGAGCCAGTCGGCGCTCTTGATGACGTCGAGGTTGTGCTCGATGACGATCACCGAGTTGCCCTTGTCGACCAGGCCCTGCAGCACCATGAGCAGCTTGCGGATGTCCTCGAAGTGCAGGCCGGTGGTCGGCTCGTCGAGGACGTACACGCTGCGGCCGTTGGACCGCTTCTGCAGCTCGCTGGCCAGCTTCACGCGCTGCGCCTCGCCGCCGGACAGGGTGGTGGCCGGCTGGCCGAGCCGCACGTAGCCCAGGCCGACGTCGGTCAGCGTGCGCAGGTACCGCGCGATCGACGGGATCGCCGCGAAGAAGTCGGCGGCCTCCTCGATCGGCATGTCGAGCACCTCGGCGACCGTCTTGCCCTTGTAGTGCACCTCGAGCGTCTCCCGGTTGAACCGGGCGCCCTTGCACACCTCGCACGGGACGTAGACGTCCGGCAGGAAGTTCATCTCGATCTTGAGCGTGCCGTCGCCGGAACACGCCTCGCAGCGCCCGCCCTTGACGTTGAAGGAGAAGCGCCCGGGCTGGTAGCCGCGGATCTTCGCCTCCGACGTCTGCGCGAACAGCTTGCGGATCTGGTCCCACACGCCGGTGTAGGTAGCCGGGTTCGACCGCGGGGTGCGGCCGATCGGCGACTGGTCGACGTGCACGACCTTGTCCAGGTGCTCGAGCCCGGTGACCGTCCGGTGCCGGCCCGGCACCATCCGCGCCCGGTTCAGCTCGTTGGCCAGCACCGTGTAGAGGATGTCGTTGACCAGGCTGGACTTGCCCGAGCCCGACACCCCGGTGACGGCGACGAGCATGCCCAGCGGGAACGTCACGTCGACGCCCTTGAGGTTGTGCTCGCGGGCGCCCTTCACGACCAGCTCGCGGCCGGGCTGCGGCTGCCGGCGCACCTTCGGGACCGTGATCTCCATCCGGCCCGACAGGTACTGCCCGGTCAGCGACCGCTCGCTGGCCAGCAGCTCGTCGACCGTGCCGCTGACGATCACCTCACCGCCGTGCTCCCCGGCACCGGGGCCGATGTCGACCACCCAGTCGGCGGTCTTGATCGTGTCCTCGTCGTGCTCGACGACGATCAGCGTGTTGCCCATGTCGCGCAGCCGCACGAGCGTCTCGATCAACCGCGTGTTGTCGCGCTGGTGCAGCCCGATCGACGGCTCGTCGAGGACGTAGAGCACGCCCACCAGGCCCGACCCGATCTGCGTGGCCAGCCGGATCCGCTGCGCCTCGCCACCGGCCAGCGTGGCCGCCGGCCGGTCGAGGGACAGGTAGTCCAGGCCGACGTCGACGAGGAACGACAGCCGCGCCTGGATCTCCTTGAGCACGCGGTCGGCGATCGCCCGCTCGCGCTCGCCCAGCTCCAGGGCACCGAGCCAGTCGGCCGCCTCGCCGATCGACAGGCCGGTCACCTCGGCGATCGAGCGGCCGTTGAGCTTCACCGCGAGGATCTCCGGCTTGAGCCGGGTGCCGTGGCACACGGGACAGGGCACGTCGCGCATGTAGCCCTCGTACTTGTCCCGCATGTAGTCGCTGTCGGTGTCCTCGTGCCGGCGCTCGAGGAACGGCAGCACGCCCTCGAACGCGGCGTAGTAGCTGCGCTCGCGGCCGTAGCGGTTCTTGTAGCGGACGTGCACCTGGTCCGGGGAGCCGTGCAGGACGGCCTTCTGCACCCTCGCCGGGAGCTCCTCCCACGGGGTGTCCATGGAGAAGCCCAGCTGGTCGGCCAGCCCGGACAGCAGCCGCTGGAAGTACTCGTTGCTCATCGACCCCGCCCACGGGGCGATCGCGCCCTGCGCCAGGCTCTTCTCCGGGTCGGGGACGACGAGGTCGGGGTCGACCTCCTTGCGCGTCCCGATGCCGGTGCACTCCGGGCAGGCGCCGAACGGCGAGTTGAACGAGAACGAGCGCGGCTCGAGGGCCTCGAACGACAGGCCGTCGTCGACGCAGGCCAGGTGCTCCGAGAAGGTCCGCTCGCGCTCCGGGTCGTCCTCGGGGAGGTCGACGAAGTCCAGGACGACGAGGCCACCGGCGAGGCCGAGCGCGGTCTCGACCGAGTCGGTGAGGCGGCGCTTGGCGCTCTCCTTCACCGTCAGCCGGTCCACGATCACCTCGATCGTGTGCTTCTCCTGCTTCTTGAGCTTCGGCGGCTCCGTCAGCGGGTGCACCACGCCGTCGACCCGGACGCGGGAGAAGCCCTGCGTCTGCAACGAGCTGAACAGGTCGACGTACTCGCCCTTGCGCGCCCGCACGACCGGGGCCAGCACCTGGAACCGGGTGCCCTCCTCCATCGACAGCACCTGGTCGACGATCTGCTGCGGCGTCTGGCGGGCGATCGGCTTGCCGCAGTTGGGGCAGTGCGGCTGGCCGGCGCGGGCGTAGAGCAGCCGGAGGTAGTCGTAGACCTCGGTGATGGTGCCGACGGTCGACCGCGGGTTGCGGTTGGTCGACTTCTGGTCGATCGACACCGCGGGCGACAGGCCCTCGATGAAGTCGACGTCGGGCTTGTCCATCTGGCCGAGGAACTGGCGGGCGTAGGCCGAGAGCGACTCGACGTAGCGCCGCTGGCCCTCGGCGAAGATCGTGTCGAAGGCCAGGCTCGACTTGCCCGACCCGGACAGCCCGGTGAAGACGATCAGGGCGTCGCGGGGCAGGTCGATGTGGACGTCCTTGAGGTTGTGCTCACGGGCGCCGCGGACGACGAGACGGTCCAAAGTGATCCCTGTCGGTCAGCCGGGCCGGCCGGTCTCGCCGGGCCGCGGTCAGTGTGTCGAGATGTCGATACGGACAACGCCGTCACTGTCCGCGCGCAATCCGTGACGACGGCGACGTTGCCGCCGGGTGGGGGTGCTCAGACGGAGGCCGGGGACGGCGCTCCGGCGGGGTCGAACACCGGGGCGTGACGGCGCCAGGGCGCGCGTCGCTCCAGCTCTCCGGCCAGCCAGAGTAGTCGCGTCTCGCTGCTCGGGGGGCCGACCAGCTGGACCGCCAGCGGCACGCCCTCCTCGCGCGTCCCGGCGGGCAGCACGACCGCCGGGACCCCCGCCAGGTTCCACGGCGAGGCCCACGGCGCCCACCGCGCGTTGGCGGTGACGTTGGCGAGGAGGCCGCGCTCGTGCCACGGCCGCGCCGGCAGCGGCGGGCCGTTGGTGATCGGGGTCAGCAGCACGTCGAGGTCGTCCTCGGCGAAGAACGCCGCCGTCCGCTCCCGGAACCGCTCGGCGGTCGCCGGGCGGACCAGGCCGGCCCGCCGGGCCAGCCGGCCGAGCCGGGCGTGGGTGCGGCTGCGCGGCTGCAGCGCCGCCCGGTCCAGCCCGAGCGCGGCGGCGTCGTCCTCCGCGCCGGCCAGCCAGCGGGCGATCGCGCCGACGGCGGCGCCGGTCGGGACCACCGGGTCGCGTTCGACGACGACGTGTCCCGCGCCGCGCAGCAGCCGCGCCGTCCGCTCGACCGCCGCCCGCGCCGGCCCGTCGGGCCGCGAGCCGGCCACGGGCGAGCGCCGGCCGACGGCGATGCGCAGCGGCCGGCCCGGGTCGGCCGCCGACCAGTCCAGGCCGGCGTCCTCCCCCGCCAGGACCGCGGTGCCCAGCGCGACGTCCTCGACCGTCGTGGCCAGCACGCCGTTGACCGCCATGCCCGACCAGTCGTCGGCGCCGATGCCGCCGGGCAGCACGCCGCGGCCGGGCTTGAGGGTGACCAGGCCGCACGCGGCGGCCGGCAGCCGCAGCGAGCCCATCCCGTCGTTGCCGTGCGCCAGCGGGACCGCTCCCGCGGCGACCGCGGCGGCGCTGCCGCCGGAGCTCCCGGCCGGGGACAGCGCGGTGTCCCACGGGTTGCGGGTGACCGTGCCCGGCCCGTCGGTGGCGGCGTAGAGGCACAGCTCCGGGACCCGGGTGATCCCGACGACGACGGCGCCGGCGGCGCGCAGCCGGGTGACGACCTCGTGGTCTGCGTCCGCGGTGGCGGCGTGGGCGGCGCAGCCGTCGGTCACCGTCTCCCCGGCGATGCCGACGTTGTCCTTCACCGCCACCGGGACGCCGGCCAGCGGCAGCGTGGCCCGGCGCGGGTCGGCGTCGACGGCTGCCGCCTCGGCCAGCGCCTCCCCGGCGCGGACCACGCGGAAGGCGCCGATCCGGGGCTCGACGTCAGAGAGGTGGGCCAGGTGCGCCCGCACCACCTCGACCGCGGACACCTCGCCCGCGCGCACGCGCGCGGCGAGGACGGAGGCGGGCAGGCCGACGAGCCGGGCGCCGCCCGGAGCTCCGCTAGCGTCCATGCGGGCGACCGTAACCGCGCTCGCCGACAGTTCTCGAACGGAGGCCCGATGACCTACACCGGCGACGTCGAGGTGGGTGGCCCGGCCGACGTGCGGGAGCTGCCCGGGCTCACGATCAGCAAGGTCGCCGTCAGCGAGACGGCCAACAACGCCTACCTGCTGCGGGACACCGCCACGGGCCAGGCGCTGCTCGTCGACGCGGCGGCCGAGCCCGACACGCTGCGCGCCCTGATCGGCGACGCCGACCTGCGCACCGTCGTCACCACGCACGGGCACTGGGACCACCACCGCGCCCTGCCCGACGTCGTCGCGGCCACCGGGGCGCGGACGGTGGCGCACGCCGCCGACGCCGGCGACCTGCCCGTGCCGGTCGACCGGACGGTCGCGCACGGGGACACCGTCGCCGTCGGCGAGCAGGTGCTGGAGGTGGTGCACCTGCGCGGGCACACGCCCGGCAGCATCGCGCTGGTCTGGCGGGGCCCGGAGGGCGCCGGCACGCACGCCTTCACCGGCGACAGCCTCTTCCCCGGCGGCGTCGGCAACACCTGGGAGGACCCCGAGCGGTTCGCCAGCCTGATCGACGACGTCGAGCAGCGGCTGTTCGCCGTCCTCCCGGACGACACGTGGGTCTACCCCGGCCACGGGAGGGACACGACGCTGGGCGCCGAGCGGCCGTCGCTGCCGGAGTGGCGCGCCCGCGGCTGGTGACCTGCTGCGGAGGCCCTCCCGGTGCGACGATCCGTGCAGGCCAGGACGGCCGGCGACGGGTCACGAGGAGGCCTCCGATGCACTCCCAGGCGAAGCAAGAGGCACAGGACGCCCTGTTCACCGCGATCAGGGACCAGGCCGAGAAGAACATGCGGTCCGCGATGCGGCCCGCGGAGAAGGCCGCGCTCCTGCGCCGGCTGGCGGAGGCCTACCGGCTCACCGCCGGGGGCCCGATGCCCGACACCCCCACGCGCCGATCGGTCCCCGCACCGCGCAAGGCCGCGGACGACGGGGCGCCCGCGCGGACACGCACCGCCTGACCGGCGCCCGTCCCCGGCGTCGGCGCGCGACCTCGTCGAGGACGGCGGTCGGCGCCCGCCGCCGGGCGGCGACGGGGACGGTGACCGGCGCGGTCACCGCCGCCGTGCGCGGCTCCACCGGAGCGCGCCGCGGCCCCCGGGGGGGCCGCCCGTCCCCCCGCCGGCGTCGAGGCCCCCCGGCGCGGGGGGTCGGGGGGGGGCGGGGGGGGCGATGGGGGGGGGGG